>JAPVSP010000398.1:0-14614 GCA_047519685.1 Chloroflexota bacterium | reverse complement strand
AGAACAGCCCGACGATGTCTCCCTCGGGATCGAGGTCGATGCGCTCGCCGCCCGGCACGGACGGCAGGCCGGGCATCGTCCGCATGTCGCCGCAGAGCGGCGTGACGAAGCCGGCGCCGGCCGACAGGCGCACCTCGCGGATCGGCATCCGCCAGCCTCGCGGCCGGTTCTTGAGGTTCGCGTCGTGGCTGAGCGAATACTGGGTCTTGGCCATGCAGATCGGCAGCGACCCGAAGCCGAGCTCCTCGAAGCGCTTCAGCGATCGGGCCGCCGCGGGCGTCACGTCGACCCCGTCGGCCCCGTAGATCCGGGTGGCGATCGCCTCGATCTTCGCGATGAGCGAGGCATCGTCCGGGTAGAGGAGCTTGAAGCCGGGCGCCCCCTCGGCCGCCGCAGCCATGACGGCGGCCGCCAGGTCCGTCGCGCCCGCACCGCCATCGACGAAGTGGCGGGCCACGACCGCGTCGCGGGCTCCGGCGGCGAGCGCCACCGAGCGGACGGCCTCGACCTCCGCCGGCGCGTCGGTCGGGAAGCTGTTGATGGCCACGACCACGGGCACGTCGAAGGCCCGGATCGTCTCGATCTGGGCGACGAGGTTCTCGGCCCCGGCGCGGGTGGCGTCCACGTTCTCGGTGAGCAGCGCGGGGTCGAGCGGCTTGCCGGCGACGATCCGGCCTACCCCACCGTGCATCTTGAGCGCGCGGATGGTCGCCACGATGACGGCGGCGTCTGGCCGCAGGCCGGAGGCGCGGCACTTGATGTCGAAGAACTTCTCCGCGCCCATGTCCGCGCCGAAGCCGGCTTCCGTGCAGACGACCTCGCTGGTGACGAGGGCGAGCCGGTCGGCGAGCACCGAGTTGTTGCCGTGGGCGATGTTCGCGAACGGTCCCGCGTGGACGAACGCCGGCCCGCCCTCGAGCGTCTGCAGGAGGTTCGGCTTGATCGCGTCCCGCAGCAGCACGGCCATCGAGCCCGCCACCTTGAGGTCCTCGGCCGTCACCGGGAGACCCTCCCTGGTGAACGCCAGGACGACCCGGCCGAGCCGCGCCCGGAGGTCGGCGAGATCGGAGGCGAGCGCGAGGATCGCCATGACCTCCGAGGCGACCGTGATGACCCACTCCGTCTGTCGGGGGACGCCGTCCTCGCGCCCGCCCAGGCCGACGACGGCGTGGCGGAGCGCCCGGTCGCTGATGTCGACGACCCGCGGCCAGGTGATCGCGTGCGGGTCGATGCCCAGGCCGTTGCCGTGATGGAGGTGGTTGTCGATGAAGGCCGCCGCCAGGTTGTGCGCCGCGCCGACCGCGTGGACGTCGCCCGTCAGGTGGAGGTTGAAGTCCTCCATCGGGATGACCTGGCTGTGACCGCCGCCGGCCGCACCGCCCTTGATCCCGAAGACCGGGCCCAGCGAGGGCTGCCGGATGCAGACGGCGGCACGCACGCCGATCCGGTTGAGGCCCTCCGCGAGCCCGACGGTCGTCGTGGTCTTGCCCTCTCCGAGCGGGGTCGGGGTGATCGCCGTGACGAGCACGTACTTCCCGCGCGGCCGCTCGGCCTCCAGCCGCTCGATCGCCTCGAGCCGGACCTTCGCCTTCGTCGGCCCGTACAGCTCGACCTCGTCGTCGCGCAGTCCGAGCTCCCGGGCGACCTCCACGATCGGCCGGGGACGGACCGAGCGAGCGATCTCGAGGTCGGAGGGGAACGGGGTCGTCACGGTCATGGATGTCGTCCCGATGCGGCTGGGTGGGTCGGGCGCTCGGCGTCGGCCTGGGCGCGGGCGGCCCGCAGGACATGGGTCATGAGCAGCGCGTTCGTCACCGGCCCGACGCCGCCCGGCACCGGCGTGATCGCCGAGACGACGCGCGAGGCGGAGGCGAAGTCGACGTCGCCGACGAGCTCGTCGCCGACGACGTTGATCCCGACGTCCACGACGACGGCGCCGGGCTTGAGCATCTCGCCGGTGACCAGGCGCGGCCGGCCGGCGGCGACGACGACGATGTCGGCCTCGCGGGTGATCGCCCCCAGGTCCTGGGTCCGCGAGTGGCAGACCGTCACGGTCGCGTGCTCGCGGAGCAGGAGCAGGGCGACGGGCTTGCCGACGACGTTCGAGCGCCCGACGACCACCGCGCGCCGTCCCTCGAGCGGGACCCCGGACCGCCTGAGCAGCTCCACCGCGGCCTGGGCGGTCGTCGGCAGAAAGCCCTGGTAGCCGAGCACCAGCCGACCGGCGTTGACCGGGTGGATTCCGTCGACGTCCTTGCGCGGGTCGAGCGTGTCCGTCACGACGGTCAGCGGGATCCGCTTCGGGAGCGGCATCTGGACGATGATCCCCGAGACCAGTGGGTCCTCGTTCAGCTCGCGGAGGTGATGGCGCAGGCTGGCGGCCGAGGCGCGACCGGGGATCTCGACGAGACGACCCTCGATGCCGACGTTGCGGCAGCTCTTCAGGATCTGGCCGAGGTAGACGGCCGACGGGGCGTCGCGCCCGACCAGCACGACGGCGAGCGACGGCGCGTAGCCGTGGCGGCGCCGGAACGCCGCGACGTCGGCCGCGACCGAGGCCCGGATCTCGGCGGCGATCGGCGCCCCCCGAAGGAGGCGAGGGCCGGCTTCCTGGGCCGGCTCGGCCGGCGCGCTCGCCGGCGGGCTTGCCACGGCGCTCACGACTCGAGGTCGGCCACGGGCGGTCGGGCGACTCCGCTGCGGACGACCTCGCGCGTCGCCAGCGCGAGACGCTCGATGCCGCGAAGGAGGTCGTCGACGCGGACGGACAGCCCGGCCGCGAGGGCCTCGTCGCCGGTCGCCGGCAGGTTCACGAGGACGTTCGCGGCGGCCCCCCGGGCCGCTGCCTCACCGAGGAGCGCGGCGACGCCCAGGTCCGAGGAGGCGTTGATGTTGCTCCGGCCCGCCAGGGCATCGGCGGCGCCGACGACCTCGAGGCATGCCTCGACGCACGCCAGGGGCACCTCCGCGGCGACGCGGGCCGCAGCTCGCAGGGCCGCGGCCCGGGCCTCGCGCTCGTCGTCGGTCTCGCGCGGCAGTTTCAGCGCGGCGGAGAACCCTGCGTACGCGACGGCGTCCTCATCGGCCAGCCGGAGCAGACGAGCCGACAGCTCCCGGCCGCGATCGATCGACCGGGCGAGCAGGGCGGTATGCTCGGCGTAGCGGGGCCGGCCGGCCGACAGCGAGGCGACCATCGCGACGAGGCTCGCCGCCAGCGCGCCGGCGACGGCGGATGCGCTCCCGCCACCTGGGACCGGCTCGGCCGACGCCAGGTGCTCGACGAACTCGCCGAGGGTCAGATCGCGGAACCGGAACGCGCCGGCTTGATCCACCCGCTGATCGTAGCAGCGGCCGAGGTGGATCGAGCAGCGGCCGCCGCAGGCCTCGGCGGCCCGAGGGTCGGGAACGCTCGGATCGACCGCCCGGGCGTCGGGGCGAGCGTGTACCGGGACGCCCGCCCCGCGCCGGACGGAGGGAGTGCTCGGCGGCCGGGGAGGAGCCGGTCACCGGCGGGACGATGCTTCAGGCGGCCCGGTCGATCGCCTCGACTGCCCAGCGGCGACCGCGAGGTCGGTAGCTCAGGGCGAGCCGCGCGGCCGGTGTCTCGACCTCGAAGACGATCCGCGGTCCCACCGCCGCGGGGTAGGCGGACGTCTCGTCGCGGACGGCTGCGACGAGAGTGACGGGCAGGCGCTCGTCGCCCCAGGTGATCTCGCGCGGCCGTCCATCGAACCAACCGGTGCGGACGCGGACAGGCACGGGCTCGACGCGGGTCAGGGCCATCTCGGACGCTCCTTTCGGGAGGTCGCTCGTCGGCCGGGGCACATCGGCCACAGAACGTCTGTTCGATTGCTTGCCTGATGCTAGACCGAACGGATGTTCGATGTCAAGCGTCATCGCCCGGATCGTCGCCGTCGCCCGTGTCACCTACGCTGTCGCCCTTCGGCGCCGCCTTCGGCTTTCTGGCCGATGGCCCGGCCGTCCCGACCCGTCGCTCCTCGGCGGTCATCGGATCGCGCTCGAACGGTGCCGGCAGGCCGGCCCCGAGCAGCCTGGCCCGCGTCACCGCCCGCTCCCCGAACCGCCGACGGACCTCGTCGGCGGCCTCGATGGCGCGCCGTCGGCGCGGATCCTCCGCCGAGAAGAGCGCGAGCTGCTCGGGCGCGGCGAGGTTGGAGGCCGTCACGCCGATCAGCCGGACGCGGATCCCACGCAGCTCGGGCCGTGCCAGCTCGAGCGCCGCGGCCCAGATGGGCTCCGTGAGGTCGGCCGGCTCGGCCAGCGTCCGCTGGCGGGTGATCGTCCGGAACGCGCTATCGCGGATCTTCACGCTGATCGTCCCCGCCCGCAGGCCGGCCGACCGCAGGCGCCCCGAGACCCCGTCGGCCATGGCCAGGAGCGTCCGCTCGATCGTCTCGCGGTCGCTCGTATCGACCTCGAACGTGTGCTCGTGCCCGATCGACTTGGCCGCCTCGCCGCCCTCGACCGGGTCCGGGTCGATCCCGAGCGCTCGGTCGTGGAGCGCCGCCCCGTGCTTGCCCAGGCGGCGCACGAGCAGGTCGACGGGGAGCGCGGCGAGGTCCCCGATCGTCCGGACGCCGTACTCGCGGAGGGCGGCGACGGTCTGCGGGCCCACGCCCCAGAGTCGCGAGACCTCGAGGGGCGCCAGGAAGCCCGCCTCGTCGCCCGGCGCGACCACGACGAGCCCGTCGGGCTTGCGCAGGTCCGAGGCGATCTTCGCAACGAGCTTGGTCGTCGCGACCCCGACCGAGGCCGTGAGCCCGGTCTCCGCCCGGACCGTCGCCTTGATCCGTGCGGCGATCGCCTCGCCGGTGCCGAACAGCGCCCGCGACGCCGTCACGTCCAGGAAGGCCTCGTCGATCGAGATCGGCTCGACGAGCGGGGTGAAGCGCCGGAGGATCGTCATGACCTCCCGGCTCACGGACTGGTACTTCGCGCCGTCCACCGGCAGGAAGACGGCGGCGGGGCAGAGCGCCGCCGCGGTGCGCAGCGGCATCGCCGATCGGACGCCGTAGCGGCGCGCCTCGTAGCTCGCGGCCGAGACCACGCCGCGGTCGTCCGGACCCCCGCCGCCGACGACGACGGGGCGACCGCGCAGCTCGGGCCGATCGCGCTGCTCGACGGCCGCGAAGAAGGCGTCGAGGTCCACATGGAGGATCGTGCGCACGGCCGGCTCGGTCACGGGCGGTATCATCGCGCGGCCGTGCCCCACCGCCGAGTCCGCCCCACCAGCTCGATGGCCGAGGGCTTCGCTCCCCCGTCCGCGCGCCGGCCGACCGGCTCGTCCGCTCGATACGGATGATCGCGGCGGGCCTGTCCCTGGCCTGGCTGGTGGCGCTCGCGCTGCCCGGCGTCGCGGCGCTCGGCCGCCTCGCACCGTTCCTCACCCCGCTCGAGCGGGCGGCCCACGGGACCGTCCTGGGCATCGTCGCCGGGACCCTCCTGCTCCTGCCGCTCGCCACGGCGTTCGGGCTCAGCGTCCCGGTCGTGCTGGCGGTCGGTGCGGTCGCCGTCCTTCTCGCGCTCGTCCTCTGGCTCGCGCCGGCTCGCGGCGTCGGCGCCCCGCCGGCTCGCGGGGGGCTCGATGCGTGGCTCGCCCTCGCCCGATCGTCCGTCCCGCGTGCCGTCTTCGCCCGGCTCGATCTCTGGGGCAGCGCGCTGTTCGTGGCCCTCGCCGCCCGCTGGGCGCTCCTCTGGCAGAGCGCGCTCCAGCTCCGGCCGGACGCGCTCTACGCGGGTCACGAGTACATCTGGAGCGACTGGCCGACCCACCTGGGGATCGTCACCCGCTTCGCCTACGGCGACAACTTCCCGCCCCAGAACACGCTCTATGCCGGCCTGCCCCTGGGCTACCACTACCTGAGCGACCTGACCCCGGCGGCGATGGTCACGCTCGGGATGGACCCGCTGGCGGCGCTCCCCTTCCACTCGTTCCTGCTCTCGCTGGTGACGGCCCTGAGCCTGTGGGCCTTCGTCCGCCGTCTGGCGAGGGCCCCCTCGATCGCGACCGTCGCGACCGTGCTGTTCCTGTTCGGCGCCGGGGTCGGCTGGATCGCCACGCTCGGCACGCTCGATCGCACCCACGACCTCGTCGGCACCCTTCTGACCCAGCCCTGGGACGAGAAGGCCGTCGCCGCCCTCCACCTGCGGTTCTTCAACCCGTATCTCGCCTTCCTGATGTCGCAGCGCGCCTATCTCTACGGGATGCCGCTGGCGATGCTCATGCTCACGCTGCTCGTCCGGGCGGCGCGGCGCCGCGACCTCCGGCTGTTCGCCGTCGCCGGGGTCGTCGGCGGTCTCCTCCCGCTCAGCCACCTGCCGACCCTCCTGGCGATGGCGATGACGGTGCCGTTCCTGGCTCTCTTCCTGGCATCGCAGCCGTGGCGCGACCCGATCCGGCGGATCCCGTGGCTCGGCTGGATCGTGTTCGGGGTCGTCTGGGTCGCCATCTCGGTGCCGCAGCTCTACACGCAGCTCGGAGGCGGCGCCGGCGCCCTCAGCGCCTTCCGCTTCCAGCTTGGCTGGGTGGCCGATCCCGACCCCTGGTGGTGGTTCTGGCTCAAGAACCTGGGGTTGTTCATCCCGCTGGCGATCGTCGGGCTGCTGGGCGCCCGGGTCCTGCCGCCCCGCTCCAGGCGGCTCGTACTGGCGCTCATGGCCATCTTCGTCATCGCCGATGTCGCCGTGTTCCAGCCGTGGGACTGGGACAACCACAAGATCCTCGTCTACTGGTTCCTGGGCGTCGCGATCGTCGTGGCTGCGCTCCTCGTGCGCGCCTGGCGCTGGGCGGGCGACGGGATGGGCCGATGGACGGCCCGCTCGACCGCGCTCCGGGGGCTCCTCGCGCTCGCCATGCTGTCCATGGTCCTCGGCCCCGTCCTCGAGAACCTCGACCAGCTCGAGGGGCACATGGACTACGGGATGATCTCGGCCGAGCAGATCCAGGTCGCCGACAAGGTCCGGGCCGTGAGCGCGCCGCACGACCTCGTGGTCACCGGGATGCAGAGCCATGACGCGGTGATGATGCTGAGCGGTCGGCAGGTCCTGATGGGCTACTGGGGCCAGCTCTGGGTCAGCGGCATCCCGTACCAGCAGCGCCAGGCCGAGGTCGGGGAGATCTACCGGCTGACGCCGACGGGGCTCGCGCTGATCCGGCAGTACAAGGTCGCGTTCGTCGTCGTGGGACCGGACGAGCGACAGAGCCTGGGCGCGGTCGATGCGGCGTGGGCCGCTCGCTTCCGGGTCGCGGCCCGGACGGCGCAGTGGCGGATCTACGACGTCCGGGGTCTGTCGGGCTCGTAGGGGGCATCCGGCGGGTCGCCCGGGACCGTCGTCGCCGCCCGGAGCCCGGCGATGCGGGGGTGCTCGGGCGACCGATCGCCCGCCGGCGCTCGCACCGGCGACGGTAGACCGGAGGGCCGGTACCGGACGAGCGCCCAGGCGAGCAGGGCGAGCAGCAGGGCGTTCCTGGTCGCGAGCGTCAGGACGGCCGGCGTCTCGAGGTCCATCAGCTGCTTGTAGCTCAGCGGGAAGACGACGATCGACAGGATCGCGATGGCCAGCAGCACCGCGGCCTGCCGACGCGGGAGGAGGCAACCGAGGGGCAGCAGCCACAGGAGGTACTGGGCGGAGAAGACCTTGTTGGTCACCAGGACCGCGAGCACGCCGGCCGCCAGGTAGGCGGCCAGGGTCGCCAGGGACACCGATCCCAGCACCCGCCGCTCGGCGCGGAACCGGAGGTAGGCGAGGGTGGCGACGGCCGCGACGGCGACGACCATCAGCCCGTTCTGGATGAGCAGGAACTGGTCGGTCCCGGAGCCCGCGATCTGGACCGACTGGTACCCGTAGCCCACCGAGACGGCCGCCCCGCCGATGGCATGGAGCAGCAGCACCGCGCTCGACATGACGCTTTCGATCTGGACGAGCCGATCCTGCTGGTAGACGAGGAACTGGCGGACCGGCTCGGCGCCGACGGCCACGACGACGAGGCCCATGATCGCCCCGCCGGTGGCCGCGAAGCCTGCGAGGAGGCGGATCGCGCCGGCTCGGTCGCCCCGGCCGAGCGTCCAGGCGAGCAGGATCGGCACGATCGCGACCGGATAGACCTTGACGAGGGCCCCGAGGGCCAGGCAGCTGCCGCCGAGCCCGGGTCGGCCCGCGAGCGCGAGCGCCACGCCGCCGAGGGCGAGCGCGACCGCCGCGATGTCGAACCGCCAGGCGAGGACCGGCGCCTCGATGACGGCCAGCAGGGCCCAGAACAGCAGGGCCCGGAACGAGTCGATGGCCGAGCCCGGCCTTCGAGCGATCCAGGCGACCAGCCCGCCGACGAGCGTCGCCAGGAGCGCGTTCTGGAAGGCGAACAGCCACTGATAGTCGAGCAGGCTGGGCGGGCCGATGGGCCAGGCGAGGTACGGCAGCGTCATCGGTAGCAGCGCCAGCGGCGGGTACTCGAACCTGAAGCCGGCGTACGGCAGCGAACCCGCGACGAGCTGGCCCGCGTCCCGGAAGTAGAGGAGCACATCCGGCTGGCCCTCGGTCAGCGCCCGGAGGGAGGTGGAGACGCAGGCCAGCATGACCGCCCCGAAGGGCACGCCGGCAAGGGCGAGCCGATCCCAGCGATCGGGGAGCCACCGGGCGGGCGGCGAGAGGTCGGTCACGCGGGCGTCCACGGGCTCATGAGCGCGGGCGGCGCGGGACGGCTGGGGCGGGTCGCGCCGTCCGGAGCGGATCCGGCGCGGCCGCGCGGCGCGGCGCAGCGGCGACTCGCCGCTATCCCTTCGGCTCGACCACGACCGTCACCTCCGGCGTCATGCCGCTGAACACCTTGACGGCGACCTTGTACGTGCCGAGCGACTTGAGCGGCTCATCGAGCTCGATCTTGTGCCGGTCGATGACGATGCCCCGCCGGCCCAGGGCGTCGGAGATATCCTTCGCCGTGATGGAGCCGTAGAGCTTGCCGCCCTCGCCGACCTTGACGCCCATCGTGAGCGTGGTGCTCTCGATCCGGCGGGCGTAGATCTCGGCCTCCTCGCGCTCGCGCTTCCGCTTCTCCTCACGGCTGGCGATGTCGTGCTGCCAGGCGCGGAACGCCCCGCCGGAGGCGGGGACGGCCAGCCGATTGGGGATGAGGAAGTTGTTGGCGTACCCATCCGCGACGTGCTTCATGTCGCCGCTCTTCCCGAGCGAGGGCACGTCCTGGGTGAGGATGACCTTCACGCGAGCGATCCCTCCTTGGAGACCCTGGCCCGGAGCCGCGCTCCGAGGCCGCTGTGCGCCGCCAGGTCGGCGGCCGTGTCGACGACCCGCGGCAGCTCGCCCACGGCCCGCCGCAGCGGGCGAGGGATCAGGCGGCGGATCTTGGCGATGTCGCGGTCGTAGGCGGCCCGGTCGATCCCGAGCTCGCCCAGCTTCTCGGCGAGCAGCGAGTCGGGCACGCCGTCCAGGAACACCTCCACCGCGACCACGACGACCAGCAGATCGTCGATCCCCCCGATGATGGGGATGTCGTCCGGGATGAGGTCGCGCCCGAGCAGGAGATAGCCCGCGGCACCGGCCAGCAGGGCCTTGCGCCGGAGCGGCACCCGGGTGTCCTGGACGAGCGACCACACCAGCCGGGCGTAGGTCGGCGCGCGGCTGGCGACCGGGAGGAAGGTGAGCATCGAGAGCGCGCGGCCGGCGATATGGCCGGGGCCGACGCGGCGGGACCGGGTGCGTGCCATGGGCGAGCGGGGAACGAACCTCGTGGTCTTCGAGACGGCCGGCGGCCGGTGGGGCGTCCGGGCCCCGAAGTCTAGCACCGCCGACCGCGGCCCCGGCGACACGGCCCATCCGACAGCGGCCCGCGCAGCAGCCGCCCCGGCGACACGGCGCCAACGACGCCTCGCCCGAGCAGGCGGTCGCCGGCGGGTCTGGGGCCGCCCGCCCGATGCTTGACATCGAACGCCTGTTCGGTATGATGGCGAGGCGAAAGGAGGCGCCGCGTTGACCAGGCACGACGCCGAGCGGAAGGTCAGGATCCTCGACTACATCGCCGCGACCCTGCGGGCCCGCGGCTATCCGCCGTCGGTGCGCGAGATCGCCCGCGCGGTGGGCCTCGCCTCGACCTCCGCGGTGCACCACCATCTCATGATGCTCGAACGCGAGGGGTACCTCGAGCGCGGCGCCGCGCAGTCGCGCGCCCTCCGGCTCACCCCCACGGCAGCCCTCCGGCTCGGCCTCTCGTCCGAGCTCGTGCCGCAGTCGGGCTTCGGCGAGCAGCACGCCCTGCCGGTCGTCGGCGAGATCGCGGCCGGTGGACCCATCGAGGCCTACCAGGACGCCTCTGAGACGCTCGCCGTGCCCGACATCCTGGCCCCGTCCGGCGACGCGTACGTCCTGAAGGTCCGCGGCGACTCCATGATCGACGCCGCGATCATGGACGGCGACTACGTGCTCATCCGGCCCCAGGACACCGCGAAGAACGGCGACATCGTGGTCGCGCAGGTCGAGGAGAACGCCGTCACCCTCAAGCGCTTCTTCAAGGAGAAGGACCGGATCCGCCTCCAGCCGGCCAACACCCAGTACCCGCCCCAGTTCTATGACGACGTCCGGATCCAGGGCAAGCTCATCGGCGTCATCCGGCGCCTCGACTGACCGGTCGTCCACACCGTCCACAGCCGACCCTCAAGTGGTGGACAGACTTCGGGGATAAGCCACTCGTCGGGTACGGCACGCCGCGGCACCATGATCCCGCCGTTCCCGCCCGGAGTCCGCCGTGATCGACCGCCTGCCGCCGCAAAGCCTCGAGGCCGAGCAATCCGTGCTCGGCTCCATCCTCATCGACCGGGACGCGGTCGTCGAGGTCGCCGAGTTCCTCCGTCCGGAGGACTTCTACCGCGAGGCGAACGGCCGGATCTACACGGCCATGGTCGAGCTGTTCGAGCGGCGCGAGCCCATCGACATCGTCACGGTGGCCGAGACGCTCGAGCGCAAGGACGAGCTCGAGGGCGTCGGCGGCCGCACCTACCTCTCGAGCCTCTCGAACCAGACGCCGACCGCCGTCCACGCCGTCCAGTACGCGCGGATCGTCGAGCGCAAGGCGGTCCTGCGCAACCTCATCGGCGCAGCGGGTCGGATCGCCGGCATCGGCTACGAGGACCCGGCCGAGATCCAGGAGGCGATCGACCGGGCGGAGACCGAGCTGTTCGCGGTCAGCGAGCGTCGGGTCCACGCCGGCTTCACGCCGCTCCGATCGCTCCTGCACGAGGCGTTCGACCGGCTCGACTACCTGCACTCCCATCGCGGCGAGATCAGCGGCGTCCGGACCGGCTTCACGGAGCTCGACGCGCTGACGACGGGTCTCCAGAAGAGCGATCTCATCGTCCTCGCGGCACGACCTTCGGTCGGCAAGACCAGCCTCGCCCTGAACATGGCGGAGCATGCCGCCGTCCGTGACGGACGCTCGGTCGGCGTCTTCAGCCTGGAGATGAGCAAGGAGCAGCTCGTGCTCCGCCTGCTCTCGTCGGTCGGCGACATCGACTCGCAGCGCCTGCGCACGGGCTTCCTCGAGGACCTCGACTTCAATCGGGTGGCGAACGCGATGACGCAGCTGTCCGAAGCCCGGATCTACATCGACGACACGCCGAACATCAGCACGATGGAGCTCCGGACGAAGGCCCGCCGACTGCAGGCCGAGGCCGGTCTGGATCTCCTGATCGTCGACTACCTGCAGCTGATGCAGGCGACGACGACCACCCGAGATGCCAACCGGGTCCAGGAGGTGTCCGAGATCTCGCGCGGCCTGAAGGCGCTCGCTCGCGAGCTCTCGGTGCCCGTCATCGCGCTCAGCCAGCTCTCGCGCCAGCCCGAGATGCGCGAGTCGAAGGAGCCGCGCCTGTCGGACCTCCGCGAGTCCGGCGCGATCGAGCAGGACGCGGACCTCGTCCTCTTCCTGTGGCGCGAGAAGGACCGTGGAGGGGACGACGCCGATGGCGACGTCGAGGAGATCAACCTCCACCTGGCCAAGCACCGCAACGGCCCCACCGGCCGCGTCAAGCTCATGTTCCGGAAGCGGCAGACGCGCTTCTACAGCGCGGCCGTCGGCGACCGCTACGCGGAGATGGCGAGCTAGCCTCCGGGCCCCGCGCCGTCGGTCCCTCGACGCCAGGCGGCGTCGCAACCGTAACCGTCACCCACCTGATCCGCCGTCGGCGCTTGACGGCGCGCGTATCCTCCGCGCTATCAGTCCCGAGACTTGGGCGGCTCGAGTCGGGAGCCCCGATGCCGACCGTGGGGCGCCGGGCGCCGGCCCGGGACGACATTGCCGCGCCGGGGGTTCAGGGAGGTCGAGGGAGCGTGTTCCAGGACCGCACGATCAGCTGTCGGGACTGCGGGGAGACCTTCGTCTTCTCGTCCGGCGAGCAGGCATTCTTCGTGAGCAAGGGGCTCCAGAACGATCCGCAGCGGTGCCCAACGTGCCGTGCAGCCTACAAGCGGTCGAAGACCGTCGGCGGCCCGCGCGAGTACCACGCCGCCGTGTGCGGCATGTGCGGAGGCCAGGCGATGGTGCCCTTCGCGCCGCGCAACGACCGGCCCGTCTACTGCAGCACCTGCTTCGACAAGGTGCGGGCGGGAGGCGCCTCGGTCGTCATCTAGGCTCGACGGCGCCCGCCCGGGTGGACCCGGGCCGCTCTGCGGTGTCGACGAGCGGCTCCAGTCCTAGACTGAGTGCGTCCCCACGAGGCCGACCGCGAAGGTCCGGCGGGGTCGCATGCGCGAGGAGGTGGCGCGGTGGGCGTGATCATCATCCGTGAGATGGTCGGGACGAGCCCGCGATCCTGGAGCGACGCCGCCCGCCAGGCCGTCGCGACCGCCTCGCGCACGGTCCGCAACATCCGGAGCATCGAGGTCGTGGAGTCCTCCGCTCGGGTCGAGAACGGCGAGATCGTCGAGTACCTCGTCGAGCTGAAGCTCGGCTTCGAGTACGAGCCCGAAGGGGAGTGACCCGGGGTGGCCGCGATGACGCGGCCCCACGACCCGCAGGCCGCAACGCCCCGGCCCGGCGATAAGGGGCCGTTGAGCGGCTCCCGGCAGGATGCCGCCCGATGGTCCCCCGACAGCCCCGCGCCCTCACCCTCGCACCTGGCCCTGCCGGGGACCGGCCCGCCCCGGCCTCGGGTCCATCGCCGGCCGCCCCACGCGACCATCGGTGGGCGCCCGTCGCCGTCGGCCCGGGCCGCCCGGATCGGGCGAGCGGCCCGATGATCACGGTCACCTCGACCGAGCCGCCCGTCTTCCCTATCCAACCGGCGAAGATCCAGCGGCCGCCGCTCCGCGACGAGACGCTGCAGCGCGACCGGCTGCTGGATTGGCTCGCGGCGAAGATCCATCACCGGGCGGTGTTCGTCGTCGCCGAGGCTGGATACGGGAAGACGACGCTGCTGGCCGATTTCTCCCGGCGGACACGCCTTCGCACGATGTGGTACCGGCTCGATGCCGACGACCGCGATCCCGTGGCCTTCCTCAACTACCTCGTGGCCGCCGGCCGTCAGCTGGAGCCCGGGTTCGCCCCCACGACGGCCGCGATGCTCGGGGACATGGGCACCGGCTCGGTCTCGCACGATACGCTCGTCGCGACCTTCGTCCGGGAGCTCCAGCACCTCGGCCCCGAGGGTGCCGTGCTGATCGTCGACGACTATCACCTGGTCGACGATGCGCCCGACGTCCGCTCGATCGTGCGGGCTGTCCTTGCGGGCCTTCCCGAGCGGCTCACGGTCGTCCTCCTGAGCCGGCGGCGGCCGCTCGTCCCGATCGCCCGTCTCCGTGCCCAGGGCGAGCTGGCCGAGCTCACGACCGAGGATCTGCGGTTCAGAGCGGACGAGACCGAGCGCCTCTTCCGCGAGAGCTACCGGCGCCCGCTCGAGCCCGACGTGCTCGACGAGCTGTCGAGGCGGACGGAGGGCTGGGCCGCATCGCTCCAGCTCGTCCGGACGGCGCTGCGCGACCGATCCCCGGGCGAGGTCCGAGCGTTCATCCGCGGCCTCTCCGGGACGCACGAAGAGCTCTACGACTACCTCGCGGAGGAAGTCGTCGGCGAGCTCGACGAGGCGACTCGCGAGTTCCTCATGCGGACCTCGATCCTGCAGGTCGTCGAGCCGGACCTGGCGGCGGTCGTGACCGGGTCGGAAGATGGCGAGGTCCGTCGATCCATCGAAGCCTGCGAGGTCATCGGCCTGCTCGGACGTCGGGGCGAGTCGCGATGGTCGCATCGCTACCACCCGCTGGTCCAGGAGTTCCTCCTCGATCGCCTCACGCGCGCCGTCGGGCTCACCTGCGTCCAGGAGCTCCACCGCATCGTCGCTCGCTATGCCGAGGCCCGCGACTGGCGGCTGGCCGCACATCACTGGGCTGCGGCCGGGGACGGGCCAGAGGTCCAACGCATCCTTGCGAGCGCCATCGCGACGATCATGGGCACCGGCGAGTTCGCCCTCGCCGAGTCGTACCTCGACCGCTTCCCGGCGCCGACCCGGACGCCCGTCTTCGAGGTCTTCCTCTCGCGGCTCGACTTCTACCGCAACCAGATCGACGCCGCGCTCTCCCGCGCACGATGGGCGGT
>JAPVSP010000397.1:0-20108 GCA_047519685.1 Chloroflexota bacterium | reverse complement strand
GTGCCACGTGCCGCGGCCGAGACCGCGTCGCCGTGCCCGTCCGGCTCGACGGGGCTGACGCCCGTGCCGGCGTTCGTGCGAGCGACGGCCGAGACCGCGCCTCCGTGGTTGTCGTTCTTGCCGCCGACCTTCGACGAGTCCCGGGCCACCGCGCTGACCGCGTCGCCGTGGGTGTCGCTCCCGGCGTTCGTCGAGCCATCGGCGGCCCGGTCGGGCACGATGCCCTCGTTGACCCGGCTCTGGCCGTTCGACGCGCGGGCCACCGCGGAGACCGCGTCGCCGTGCGCCTCACCGACCGTGCTCGTGCTCCTCGCGACCGTCGAGACCGCGTCGCCGCGGGCGTCGTGGTCGGCCGTGGCGAGGACCAACCCCGCCGGCAGCCCGATGGCGAGGGTTCCGCCGAGCGCGATCGCGGCAACCCGGCCCTGCAACTTCAGCATCCGTGTCTCTCCTCTGCGAACCAAGTGGACCCTTCCCCCGCTCGGTCGCCGAACGGGCATCCGCCCGACAGACGGGAGAACGAGGAAGCGGGCGGATAGTTATGGTCGGTTAAGCACTCTTAGTGCCGCCGAAACCGTGCGACCACGGTCGGCCGGCCAGATGCGGCATCAGAGCGGTCGGACGCACCTGCACCGCCTCACCGATCGAGATCGGCCGCTCGGGTCGTCCCAGGGACCTCCCCCGCGACTACTGGAGCTCGGCCGCGAGGAGGTCCATCAGCAGGCCGTCGTGCCACGTGCCGTCGGGACCTCGTTCGTACTCGCGCATCACGCCGACGGGCCGGAACCCCACGCGTTGATACGCCCGGATGGCCCGGACGTTCGCCGCGGCCGGGTCGATGGTGAGCCGATGATGGCCGTGCGTCTCGAACAGGTATCGCGCGACGACCCGGATGGCCTCCGGTCCGAGGCCCTGGCCCTGGTGCGCGGTGTCGAGGAACAGGTCGATCCCGGCATGGCGGTACTCGGGATCGTCCTCCTCGGCGACCTGGATGCTGCCCACGACGGCGCCGTCGACCTCGATCACCCAGGTGGTCCGATACGGCTCGAGCCAGTCGCCCACCGCCTCGTCGGGCGAACCGGTGCCCCACCAGCGCGAAACGCTCGGCTCGGCGAGGATCGACCGGAGGCGCGCTCGGTCGTTCGCCGTCGCGGGACGAAGCGTCACGAGCTCGCCTGAGAGCCTGGGGATCGTCATCGCCGAAGCATGGCGCATCCGGGCCGGCAGGCGGCAACGTCAGGGCCCCGAGACTCGACACCGCCATCCGAGCAGGGTCTTCGCACGCACCGAGGGCGGACTCCAGCCGTGGGATCTCACGGCGAGCCGCGAACGGACCGCCAGGTCGGACCGGCCTCGTCCGCGTTCGGGAGGCTGCCGGCGACGACCTCGCCCCCGACGACCGTCGCCCGGACGATCAGGTCCGGCAACCGCTCCGGCGGGACCGCCAGGGGGTTCGCGTCGAGGACGACGAAGTCGGCGAGCCTGCCGACCGCGAGCGACCCCACGCGCTCCTCCGACCAGCCGACGAAGGCCGCGCTCGCCGTGTAGAGGGCCAGGGCCTCCTCGATCCCGATCGCCTCCTTCGGCCCGATCGCCTCCCCGGCCTCGGTCCGCCGGAGGATGGCGTCCCGCATCCCGAGGAGCGGGGAGGCGTCGATGACCGGCGCATCCGACGAACCGGCGACGAGGACGCCGGCCTCCAGGAGGCTCCGGATCGGGTAGAGGTGGTCGGCACGGTCGGGCCCGAACGCCTCGAGGAACCCGTCGCCCAGGCTGGAGAGGAAGCCCGGCTGGGTCACGACATGGACGCCCTGACGGGCCGCGAGGTCCCGGAGCTCCGGCCGGAACGCACCGCCGTGCTCGATCCGGTGGCGCATCGGGTTCCCGCCCGCGGTCACGTGCCGGAGCGCCCCGAGCGCCGCCCGGATGCCACGCTCGCCCTGGGCGTGGACGCCGACCTGGAAGCCGGCGGAATCGAAGCGCCGGACGGCCCTGAGGAGCTCGGCCTCATCGGCCAGGAGCAGCCCCATCTCGCCAGGCGGGTCGAGATAGGCCTCGTCGACGGCGGCCGTCCGGCTGCTCATCCCGCCGTCCGCGAAGAGCTTGACCGCGCCGACGCGGAGCCGGTCGGAGCCGAAGCCCGTCGTCATCCCGGCCTCGCGAGGCCAGCGCGCCGCGGCCGCATCGAACATGGCCGTCACTCGGATCGGAAGGGATCCCGCGCGTTCGGCGGCCCGAAGCGCGAGGAACGTCGGCGCGTCGGTCGCCGCGTCCGAGCAGCTCGTGATGCCGAGGGAGGCCAGGTGCCGGCCGCCCCGCTCGGCGAGATCCGCCGACCCGCTCGCCCCGCCCGACCTGACCGACCGCCGGAGGTTCGCCGCCGACAGCTCGAACATCGGGCCCTCGACCAGGCGGCCGTCGAGCCGACCGTCGGGGCCTCGGCCGAGTCGACCCCGGACCGGATCCGGCGACGCGTCCGAGAGGCCGAGCGCCGCCAGCCCGGCCGAGTTGACGACGCAGGCATGGAGCGAGGTCTGATAGAGGACGCACGGCGCCCCCGGGACGGCCTGATCCAGGTCCCATCGGGTCGGGTGGCGCCGCTCGGCGAGCTTGTACTCGGCGTAGCCGCTGCCGGTCACCCAGCCATCCGCCGCGACCGGCGTCGTCGCGAGGCGCTGCTGGACGCTGGGGACGTCGGGGGCCCCTGGCTGGGAACAGTCGGCGCCCGACCGGAGATACCCGAGGTAGACGACGTGGCAGTGGGCGTCGATGAACCCGGGCACGACCGTGGCGCCTGCGAGACGGACCTGCGCCGCACGGGGCCCGGCCGCCCGAGCCAGCTCATCCCCCGAGCCGACGCCGGCGACCCGGCCGTCCCGGACCCACAGCGCGCTCGCGCTCGGCGGCGCCGGCTCCCCGGTGATGACGGTCGCGTCGAGGTAGTCGACGCCCGCCACGTTCGTCCGGGCGTTCGCCTCCCCGTGGTCGGTCACGCCGCCGTCACCGGGCGCAGGGGACAGCGCCCCGGACACCGAGCGACGCATCGACCGACGAAGCGAGCCGCCATCGCCTCGACTGTCGCCCGGGCCGGGATGCGGAGCAAGAGCCGTCAGGCCCGGACGCGCGGGGGGCCTGGACGCGCGGGGGCCCCAGCGGCCTCGGCCACCGACCGTCGAGCCCTCGAGCCTCCGGAATCGCTCGCGGACGGCCCCGGACCGGACCGCACCGACCGGTACGTTGTACTGGTGCACCGGTGGGTGGTCATGGGACCCCCGTACCGTCGTCGCCCGCCGATGGGCGACGTAGACTGCGGCTCCGTCGGGTAGACGACACCGCCGTACAGGAGCGCGCCGCAGGCGACGATGAACGAGTTCCTGGTCCAGCTCATCGTGGTCGCCGTCGCAGCCAACGTCGTCCTGCTGCTCGCGGCGCTGATCGTGCCGCGCGTCCGACGATCCGGCCGGCCGGCGGCGGCTTCGCCTGTTTCCGGCGGGAACGGTACGCTCGCCCTTGCCGGCGCGACGCCGGGCCCCATCGTCATGACCGCGGCGCCCGAGGGCGCCTTCGGGCCGTCAGCCTCCGGGCTGGCAGCCGAGCCGCAAGGAGACACGAGCACCGTCATGCCATCCGACGCCGAGGACATCCAGCGGTCGCGCCGCTTCGCGCTGCCATCCGACGACGACTACCCCACGACCGAGTCGGTCGAGGCGTTCCTCGCGGCCGGCCAGCGAGGCGAGCGATCGGTCGAACCCGCGCTCGTCGATGGGGTCACCGGCCTGGACACCGGGCTGGCCTGGGAGCTCGCCGTCTCGCATGAGGACGCCCGCCATTCCCGATACGGGCGCCCGGTGACCATCGTTATCGCCGAACTCGACCGGCTCGAGGCGCTCGCCGCCCGGCTCGGGCAGGAGAACGCCGACCGCCTCATCCCGCCGGTGGCGACGACGCTGCGCCGCCTCGCCCGGAGTGCCGACCTCGTGGCGCGCGTCGGGCACGCCCGGTTCCAGGCCCTGCTGCCCGAGACCGACGAGGTGCAGGCGATCAACTACGTCGAACGGGTCCGCGACGCGTGCGACATCTGGCTCGACGCCGCGGCCGTCTCGGTCCGGTTGTCCGTCGGCTGGGCCAGCGCGGCCGCCGGCACGAGCCTCCGCGACGCGATCCGCCTCGCCGAGCAGCGGATGCACGCGGATCGGGCGCGTGCCTCGCTCGGACGCACGGGCCAGGGTCGGTCGACCGCCGCTCCCATGTCGGCGCCCGAGCGGCCGTTCGCACCGACGGCGCCGTCGGCCCCGCCGGCACCGACGTGGCCCGCCGAGCCCGCTCCGTCGTCGCCGGCGCTTCCGGAGGACCAGTCCGACGGGCAGGCTCCCTCGGAGTATCCAGCCCCGAACCCGCCGGCCTCCGAGAGCCCCGGCCCGGACGCGCCGTTCCGGCCGGGCCCTGGGACCGGACCGACGATGTGAGGCCGTCCGGGGGACCTCAGCCCCGGACGAGTCGCCGAGCGAGCGCCCCGAGCAGCCGACCGATGTCGTCGGTCGTGACGTACGCCTGTGCCGAGACGCGGATCAGCCACGCCCTCGGTGGCGCGCCCGTCGGGCGGGCGGACCCGACCGGCCAGGGCGTGATGGCGACCTCGATCCGATCATCGTCGTAGAGGGCGCGCTGGAGCGCGTCCGCGCGGCCCGCCTCGTCCGGTGCGATGGGCAGGGCGACGGCGGTCATCGCCCCGATCATCGAGTCGGGAGCGGGCGGCTCGAGACCGAGCTCCGCGGTCAGGCGATCTCGGGTCTCGAGCGCCAGGCGCCGATTCGCCGCCATGAGCGCCGGCCAGCCGCCGGGCCGCAGGTCGCCCATCGTCCGGATCGCCGCCGGGAGCGCGAGATAGGCGGTCGGGTCGGCCGTCCCGGTCCAATCGAACTCGAGCCGGAAGCGCGAGCGATCGGCCCGTGGGTCGTTGGCCCCGTGCGAGGTCACGAGCGGCCGGACGAGCGGCCGTCGGTCGGCACGGACCGACAGGAAGGCCGCGCCCTTCGGGGCGCAGAGCCACTTGTGGCCGTTGCCCGTGTAGAAGCTGGCGCCCAGGGCATCGAGGTCGAGGGGGACCATCCCGGGAGCGTGGGCTCCGTCGACGAGGACGGCGACCCCCCGCCGCTCGAGCGCCTCGACCAGCTCGGCGATCGGCAGGACGAGCGCGGTCGGGCTCGTGACGTGGCTGACGAGCGCCAGCCGCGTGCGGGGCGAGACCCGGCGCAGGATCGCCTCGACCACCTCGCCGGGATCGCGGACCGGGAAGGGCACGTGGGCGACGACGACCCGGGCGCCGTCGCGCTGGGCGGCCCGGCCCACGGCGTTGAGGGTCGCGTTGTACTCGTGGTCGGTCGCGAGCAGCTCGTCCCCGGGTGCGAATCGGAGGGCACCCAGGACGGTGGAGACCGCGGTCGTCGCATTCGGGACGAAGGCCAGGCCCTCCGGGTCCGCGCCGACGAAGCGACCCAGCTCGGCCCGCGCCTCGTCGAGGCAGCCCTCGAGCTCTCGCGCGAGGAACCGGACGGGCTCCGCCTCCATCCGGTCGCGCCACCGGCGCTGGGCCTCGAGGACCGGCTCCGGGCAGGCGCCGAAGGACCCGTGGTTCAGGTGGACCACGTCGGGGTCGAGCCGCCAGGGGCCCAGGGATCGACGGGGCGGGGTGGCCGGCTGCACCCGGCCACGATACCGACGGGCGGGGCGCGGTGGGTCGCGCCCCGGACGGGTGCCGGTGGACCGCTGAGAACGCCGGGTCGGGGAGGCACCCGGCGCCGCGATGGCGCTCGCCGCGCACCTCAGCGGTCGCCCAGCGCCTCCTCGATCGCCAGCTGCAGCCGCTCGGGGCTCGGCGCTCCGACGACCTTCCAGACGCCCTCACCGAGGAGGCTCTCGCCGGCGGGCAGCGATCGGTCCGGGTCGGCGAGGATCACCGGCTTGTCCGCGTACAGCGAGCGCAGCTCGCGAAGCAGGGTGTGGTCGCCGCGGCTCGCCGCGGCCGACCTGGGGTCGTACAGCAGGACGTCGGCTCGCTCGGCGAGGGGGCAGCTGCCTCCGTCGAGGACGGGGCACGCGACGATGGCGGGGCCCGGGCAGGCGACCACCTCGTAGCCACAGGCGGCGAGCGCGTCGGCCTCGAGTCGAAGGGCGACGTCGTCCATCGAGACGAGCAGGCTGCGGGTCATCGAACCGGCCTCCCCACCGGGTGACGGTGCGGCTCCCCTCCGCCCCGCCGGCCTCCTCCGAGACCCAACATCCTGCCCCGCCCGCTGGCGGACGCCAAGAGCCTTCCGGCCCGAGTCGACGGCAGGGCCGAACGCCCGGGCCTCCGACGAGCGGCTCGGGCGTTCGCCTCCGGACGGACGGGTCCTGGCTAGGTCGACGGCGTGGCGGACGGCGCGGGGGCGGAGGCGCCGGCCCGTGCCCGCGGGACGACGATCCGGGCAGCCAGCGGCGTTCCGCCCCCGGCCGGGACCCGGCTGATGACGTAGGCGTCGTCGCCCGCCCTGAGATCCGAGAGCTTCGCCGGCTCGCCGTCCCTGCGGACCTTCGTCTGCGCGTCGGTCGCGAGGGTGACCGTCTGGCCGCCGGCCTCGAGGATCGTCAGGCTCGAGCCGCCGACCGACTGGACGGTGCCGTGATCGAGGTCGAACGTGACGAGCCCCTGCTTGGGCCGGTCGAGGGTCACATCCGCGTGGACGAGTGCTCGCCAGCCACCGATCCTTCGCGCCCACGCCGGCAGGGCGCGCTGGCCCGGGTCGGTCGGCGCCGCGGCGGCGGGACCCTGGGAGGGCGTCGGCGAGGTGGCCTGGACGAGGCCGATCCCGGCGACGGCGAGGACGAGGACGGCGCCGCCGGTCAGGGCCAGGCGCCAGGGTGCGATCCGCATGTCGGTGAGCCTCCGTGTCGAGGGCGGGTCGAAGACCGGTCGGGGCCGACCGGTCGTCGGGCTTGCGACGAAGGCTCGGCGGTCGAGGTGAGCCGGGCGATCGCGGCCTGTAAGCGGCACGTAAGACCGCGCGGGCCACGATGGTCTCCGGTCGCCAACGTGGTGCGGACGGCCGCTACCGCCCGCGGTGGCCCTTCGAAGGTCCACCCTTGCCCGGGTCACCGGGGCCCTGGCGCTCCTCCGGTGGGGTCACATCCTTCGGGGGAGTCGGACGCTGGGGCGGGGTCGGCGCCCGGGGCCCGCCGAGCAGCCGAGCGAGGCCCTCGCGCGCCGTCACGAACGGCGCGAGGTAGGCGACCACCAGGATGGGGACGAGGAAGCGCGCCGGGCCTCTCAGCTCGGCCACGAGGAGCGCGAGCCCGAGGACGATCAGGTAGTACGTGGCGAGCCAGCCCTGGCTCCAGCCCGCGAGGTACAGCCGGCGGGTGGGCAGCAGGACCAGCAGCGCGAGCAGCAGGCCGAGGGCGACATAGGCGGGGCCGGGCATCCGCCGATGATAGCGGTCAGGTCCCCGGGAGCCGACGTCCCGGGCCGCGCATCCCGAGCGCCGTCGAGGTCTGGCCCTCGGCTACGATGGCGTCCCGTCGACCGCCGCGTCCAGTCGTCCGCGGTCCCGCCCACGACGCCGATGATCACCACGCCTCGCGCTCGCCTGATGGCCTGGCTCGCCCTCTGGCGCGGGATCCTGCCGCTCCTCGCCGCCGAGTTCATCGTCTGGCTCGGCTTCGGGGCGCTGCTGCCCGTCATGCCCTTCTACTTCCGCGAGCACGGGGTGGACCTGGCCACGCTCGGGATCGTCATCGCCGCGTGGCCAGCGGCCCGCCTCGTCGCCGAGCCGTTCTTCGGCTGGCTGGCCGACCGGACGGCGCGCCTGCCGCTCATGCTCGGCGGGCTCGCCGCGACCGGGCTGTCGATCGCGCTCCCGCTCGTCTTCGTCGGGCCCGTCGCGTTCCTGGTCCTCCGGGCGCTCGCCGGGCTGGCCGCGGCCGCGTACGACCCGGCCGCCCGCGGCTACCTGGTCGAGGCGACGCCCCCGGAGCGTCGGGGGGAGGCGTTCGGACTGTATGGATCCGCCCAGATGGGCGGCTTCATCCTGGGACCCGCCATCGGCGGCCTCGGCGCGGCGCTCGTCGGTGGCCCCGGGTTCGTCTTCCTCTTCTGCGGCGTCGCGGCCGGCGTCGCGGCCCTCGCCGTGGGCCTGTGGGTCCACGAGGCGGAAGCGGTGCGACGCCCGGTCCCCGACCGCCACCCCCCGCCGGCCGGCGTGGCCGGTCTGCCAGCGGACGAGCTGGTCGTCGCCGGACCCGCGGCGGGGCTCCTCGCCGAGGCCGCGACAGGGATCGGCGGCCGGACCGTCGGCCTGCGGCCGCGGAGCCTCTGGAACCGTCTGCTCGTGGCCGCGGTGATCCTCCAGATCGGCGCGTTCTACGCGGGCGGCACATACGAGGTCGTCTGGAGCCTGTACCTGGCCCACCTCGGGGCCGGGCTCGACTTCATCGGCCTGACGTTCGCGATCTTCGGCCTGCCCGTCCTCCTCCTGTCCCCCGTCGCGGGCCGGCGGGTGGACCGGCGGGGAGGCCTGCCCTTGCTGGCGGGCGGGGCGTTGGCGGCCGCCCTGGCCGGGACGCTCTACACGGTGGTCCCGGGCCCGGTCTGGTTCGCGCCGATCGTCCTCTTCGAGGGCGTCGGCTTCGCCGGCCTCAACCCGGCGCTGTTCGCCGTCGTCGCCGCCGGGAGCCCCGCAGGACGTTCGTCGACGGCCCAGGGCCTCTTCGGTGCCGCGGGGACCATCGGCACGATCCTCGCCTCGGCCTCTGCCGGCTATCTCGCCGAGGTCGACCTGCGGCTCCCCTTCTGGGTCTTCAGCGTGGTCATGGCCGGCTCGCTGCTCCTCGCGCTCGCCGTCGGCTGGCGACCGCTCGCGGGCCTCGGCCCGACCGTCGCGACGCCCGACGCGCGTCCGGGGCCGGCCGCCTAGGATCGGAGCTGCCACCGTGACCCATCGCCATCCTCCTGCCGCCCCCACGCCGACCGAGGGTGGTCGGACCTCGCCGTCGCCGGCCCGCGCCCCGAGCTGGCGGAACGACCCCGACGGCGTCGCACCGACCGTCCTCGTCCTGGGCGGCTTCCTGACCTCGCCGCCGATCTACCGTCCCTTCGCGGCGCGGCTCAGGGCGCGCGGCGCCGCGGACGTCCTCGTGGCCCGGATCTGGACCCCGGACTGGCTGCTCGTCACGGTCCGGGGGATGGGGCCCGTCGTGACCCGCGCCGGTCGCGGCCTGCTCCTCGCCGGCGAACGGTCGGCGGCCTCGTCGCTGAGCCGCGGCGCCCCCGTGCTGATCGTGGGTCATTCCGCCGGCGGCATCGTCGGGCGGCTGCTGACCTCGCCGGAGCCGTTCGCGGGCCGCCGGCTCGGCGCCTCGGAGCGGATCGGAGCGATCGCCACCCTCGGCACGCCGCACCACGTGGCGCCGGGGGCGGACATCGGCGGCCGCGTCTCGGGCATGGTCTCGGCGTTCGTCGAAAGGGTCGTCCCCGGAGCCGCGTTCGCCCCGCGCGTCGGCTACGTGACGGTGGCCTCCCGCGCGGTCGAGGGTCGGGCCGACGGCGACGGAGGTGCCCGGACGGCGCTCCGCTTCTATCGAGGGCTGCTCGACGTGGCCGGAGATCGGATCGAGGGCGACAGCGTCGTCCCGGTCGCCTCCGCGCTGCTCGAGGGGACGGTCCGGATCCTGCTCGACGATGCCATCCACGGGCAGTACGGCGGCGGACCATGGTACGGCAGCGAGGAGGTCCTGGATCGCTGGTGGCCGGCCGCTCTCGACGCCTGGCACGCCGCTCTTCGGGCGCGGGTCGAGGCCGATCCCTGGAGGCGGCGAGGCCGTGCCCCGATCGACCCCGACGGCCGAGGAACCCTCGGCGGTCCGCGGGAGCGGCCATCCGCGCCGTTCGCTCGGAGCGTCGCGTTTGACGGAAGGGCCGCTGGTCGGATAGAGTACGATGTCTCCGCGGGGTGGAGCAGCGGCAGCTCGTCGGGCTCATAACCCGAAGGTCGGCGGTTCGAATCCGCCCCCCGCAACCAGCGCACATCCCTGAACCCCGGGCCCGACCACCCGGGGTTCTCTCTTGTCCGCCTACTCCCAGCGGAACGTCGCGGCGGCGACGCCCGTGGCCCCCAGTCCCCATGCCAGCAGCACGACGGCCGGCCCGAGGGCATCGCCGCCCGCCCCAAGCGCGATCCGCAGCGCGTCGGAGAGCGCGGCCGCCGGCAGGAGCGACGCCGCCGACGCAAGGGCACTCGGCAGCCGGTCGACCGGCACGACGGCGCCGCCCAGCAGGAGGAAGACGAGGAACAGGCCGTTCGCCAGCGCCAGCGTCGCCTCGGCACGCAGGGCACCCGCGAGCGCGAGACCGAGGCCGGCGAAGGCGAGCGTGCCCAGGAGCAGCGCGCCGAAAGCCAGTGCGGGGTCGACGCCCGCGCCGGGCCGCCAGCCCATGACCGCCGCGATCGCGACGAGGAGGACGACCTGGACGGCCTCCACGGCGAGGACCGCGAGGATCTTCGCCGCGATCAGACCGGCCCGCGGGAGCGGCGTGCCACCGAGCCGCTTGAGGACCCCATACGACCGCTCGTAGGCGGTCGCGATCCCGAGGTTGACCAGGCCCGCCGCGACGATCGCGAGCGCCAGGACGCCGGGCAGCAGCGCGTCGACGGCCGGGCCCGGCCCCGTGTCCACGACCCGGACGCTGCCGAAGAAGCCCAGGACGACCGCCGGGATCACGATCATCACGAGGACGTTCTCGCCGCGTCGAGCGGTGAGCCGGAGCTCCATCCCGGCCTGGGCGAGCGTCGAACGCCAGACGGGCGCGGGCGCCGACGGAACGCGCGTCGGGGCGGCGGGTTCCGACCGCGTCGCCGGCCGGCCGGCCGGCCTGACGGGCCCGGTGCCCTCGGCGCTCACGAGGCCAGCCCGGGCCTCGGAGCGTCGGCGTCCTGCCCGACGAGCTCCAGGTAGCGCTCCTCGAGGGTCCCGCCGGCCGCCCGGAGCTCGATCACCAGCAGGCCGCGTGAGGCGCACCAGGCAGTCAGGCGGGCGATGAGCTCGGGTGACGGAGGAGACCCGTCGACGACATAGCGGTCGCTGGCCCCATCGCCCGCGAGCGACGCGGGTCGCGCCGACCCGTCGGAGAGGGCGACCGCGAGGTCGGCCCGGGCGGGGTCGTCGATCGGGCGGTCGAGGCGGAAGCGGAGCCGCGGCCGGGCGCCGGCCAGGAGCTCGGCGGGCGTCCCCGCCGCCACGACGCGGCCTCGGTCGATGACGACGATCCGGTCGGCCAGGCGCTCGACGTCGGGCAGCTCGTGGGTCGTCAGCAGGATCGTCGCACCCTCGTCGCGGAGCGAGGCCACGAGGTCCCGCGTCGATGCCTTCGCGGCCGGGTCCATGCCGGCCGTCGGCTCGTCGAGCAGGAGCAGCTCCGGGCGCCCGACGAGCGCGAGTGCCAGCGAGAGGCGCTGGCGCTCGCCCCCCGAGAGCCGGCGCCAGCGGGTCTCGGCCGCGCGAGCGAGACCGACCGTCTCGAGGAGGCGATCCGGGTCACGCGGCGTCGCGAAGAAGCGCGCGTAGAGGCGGAGCAGCTCGCGCGGTCGCGCCCCCGGGTAGATCCCGCCGTCCTGGAGCATCAGGCCGATGCGCGGCCGGAGCTGGCGGCCGTCCCGAGCCGGGTCCAGGCCGAGCACGGAGAGCCGCCCGCCGTCGGCGCGGCGGTAGCCCTCGACGATCTCGATCGTCGTGGTCTTGCCCGCGCCGTTCGGGCCCAGCAGCGCCACGATGGCCCCGCGCTCGACCTCGAGGTCGAGACCGTCCACGACCGCCCGGCCGGCGTAGCGCTTGACGAGGCCCTGGACGTGGATCGCCAGACCGCCGACCGCGGTCACGGGGCGATGGCGGCGTACTGCCGCGCGAAGTCCTCGGCCCGCATCTCGCCGATCTGGATCCCGCGCAGGACCCCCGTGGCGTCGATGAAGTACGTCTGGGGCGGGGCGACGACCCGGTAGGCCCTGGCGAGCGAGCCATCGGCATCGGGCACCGTCGGCCAGCGTGCCCCGTACGAGGCGATGAAGCCCCGGGCCGACGTGGGGTCGTCCTTGAAGCTCACGCCGAGCAGGACCAGGCCGTCCGTGGCGTGGGTGGAGACCGCGTCCCGCAGGACCGGGAACTCGGAGCGGCAAGGCACGCACCAGGACGCCCAGAAGTTCACGACGACGGGCTTGCCGCGGAACGCCGCCAGGTCGATCGACGAGCCATCGAGGGCGGTGCCCCGGATCGTCGGGGCCGGGTCGCCGATCCCGGTCGGGGAGCCGCTCGAGCTCCGGGTCGAGCACCCGCCGACCGCGAGGATCGCGCTCGCGAGGATCGCATTCGAGAGGAGGAGGCCGAGGGTGCGGCCGAGCGATCTCCGCGGCCGGGGACGGGCCGGTCGGACGAGGCTGGGTGCGAGGTCGGTGCGTCGCGTGGTGAGGGGCCTACTTGACCGTCAGCGTCCCCGACATGTTCGCATGAACGTCGCAGACGAACTGGTACGTGCCGGCGGCGAGCGCCGGGACGTCGTAGACGATGGCCTTGACGCCGGTGGTGATCTCGCCCCTGAAGACCGAGGCACCCGACGAGTCCTTGATATCGACGTTGTGTGGGGTGCCGCTGTCCTGGTTGTCGAACGCGAGCGTGAACCCCGCCCCCGCCTTCGCCTCGACCGACTTCTCGACGAACGCGATCCCCCGGGCGGTGATCGTCACGTCGGCCTTCGGTATCTGTGAGGCCGCCGCCGAGGCGCCCGGGCTGGCCGCCGGCGCGCCGCTTGGCGTGCTGCTCGCGGTCGCCCCACCGCCGCCCCCGGCCGTCTCGCTCCTCGGCGGGATGATCCCGGCGTTGATGGCGGCGGCCAGCAGGACGATGAGGCTCCCCGCGACCAGCGAGCGGGTCGGGAAGCGCGGGGCCGCCCCGGGCTCGAGATGCCCGGTCCGGTCGGCGACCATCGTCGCGACGTACTCGGTGCGAGCGTCGCGCAGCCAGCCGAGGAGCGAGGCGACCAGGAGGATGAGCCCCGCCACGAGGATCGCCGTGCCGAACACCAGTCCGAAGAACAGCACGCAGGCCGAGAGCGCGATCAGGATCGGCCGGAACGACGGTGCCGGGATGTGGACGCCGGGCGGTGGGCCGCCGGCCGTGAGCGCGGGCAGCGCGACGCGGGTCGGCTCGGCGTGGGCCTCGTAGTCGCGCATCCCCTCGCGCAGCCAGTAGAGCAGCGTCAGGACGAGCGAGATGACGCCCAGGACCAGCGCGGCGATGCCCCAGGTCTGGGCCCTGGAGGCCAGGATCAGGCCGAAGAACAGCAGGAACGTCCCGACGGCCGCGAAGATCGGCGCGAACGACGGGCCCGGGGCGTGGACCCCCTCCGGCGGGAGCGGCGGCCGTGGACCGCCGCCGCGACGACTGGGGCCAGCGGTCGCCCAGCGCCGGATCTCCCTGACGTAGAAGAGGACCACGACCGCGGCCAGGCCCACCGGGATCAGCGCCACGAGCCCGCCCCAGTCGGGTATGACGAGCTTCTCGGTCAGCCCGAGGATGCCGTTCCAGGCGCTCTGGACCGCGTTGCTGAGGACCTCCACCCGCTCGCTCCGTCCCTGGATCGGTCGATCGTCAGTCGCGCGGCGAGCCGGCGATGAGGACGTACGCCATCAGGCCCATCGCGATCCCCAGGGCGCCGAGCAGGGTGATCCCGGCGAAGTCGACGTGCCCGCTCCCGAAGGACGGCGCGGCCCAGTAGATCACGGCGACGATGACGAACAGGGCGCCGACGACCAGCGCGTTGCGCGGATGCCTGAGGACATGCACGGCAGGCTCCCCCTCAGTGGCTCGCCGGGAGGACGTAGAGCGTCGTGAACAGGACGATCCACACGACGTCCACGAAGTGCCAGTACAGCGAGGTGGCCTCGACGGCGTCGTGGTGCCTCGCGGAGAACTGGCCGGCCATACCGCGGTAGAGGACGACGCTGAGCATGACGACGCCGCCCAGGACGTGCGCCCCGTGGAAGCCGGTCAGCGTGTAGTAGGTGCTGCCGAAGACGCCCGAGTCGAGCGACAGGCCCTCGTTGAACAGGAGCGTGTAGTCCGTCCCCTGCATGATCAGGAACACGATGCCCAGGGCGAGGGTCACCCCGATGTAGCGCAGGAAGGCGGTCCGGTCGCCTCGCCGGATGGCCCACACCCCGAACTGGCAGGTGAACGAGCTCAGGACGAGCAGGACGGTGGCGGGACCGATGAGCGGGAAGATGCTCAACGTGTGCCCGAACTCGGCCGGCGGCCAGGCGGGCGCGGCGGCTCGGACGTTGAAGTAGGCCGCGAACAGGCCGGCGAAGAACATCACCTCGGAGGTGATGAACAGGATCATCCCCAGGACGGGATTGCTGATCCCGCCGCGGGTGTCGTGGGCCAGGCCGGCGACCGGGCTGTGCTCGGCGACCGTCAGGGCGGTTGCGTCGGCGCTCACGAACGTCGTCCCTCGCTCAGTGGGTCGGGAGCGCGACGGCGCCCGTGTCGGGTCGCGTCACGCGATGTGGGTCGATGCCGTGCCGGGCATCGAAGATCGGGCGCTCCGAGCGGATCTCCGGCAGGTGATCGAAGTTGTATGGCGGCGGCGGCGAGGAGGTCGCCCACTCGAGCGTGTTGGCCTCCCACGGGTCGTCCCCCGCGAGGCGACCATTCCGGAGCGAGATGAAGACGTTGAACAGGAACGGCAGCATCGACAGGGCGATGACGAACCCGCCGATCGAGGCGACCAGGTTGAGGTCGCTCCAGCCCGCGCTCGCGCTGTAGTCGGCGATCCGTCGCGGCATGCCCGCCAGGCCCAGCTGGTGCATCGGGAAGAACGTGAGGTTGAACCCGATGAGCATCAGGACGAACTGGACCTTGCCGAGCGTCTCGTTCAGCATCCGCCCGGTCATCTTGGGGAACCAGTAGTAGATGCCGGCCATGACGCCGAAGACCGAGCCGCCGAACAGGACGTAGTGGAGGTGCGCCACGACCCAGTACGTGTCATGGAGGGCGAAGTCCACCGGGACGGCCGCGCTGAAGGCCCCGTTGATGCCTCCGATGAGGAACATCGAGAGGAAGCCGAGCACGTAGAGCAGCGGCGTCGAGAAGATCAGATGGCCGCGCCACATCGTCGCGATCCAGTTGAACATCTTCACGCCGGTCGGGACCGCGATGAGGAAGGTCATCAGGCTGAAGAACGGCAGGAAGACCTGGCCCGTCGTGAACATGTGGTGCGCCCAGACCGAGAAACCGAGCGCGCCGATCCCCGCGGTGGCGAACACGAAGGCCTTGTAGCCGAAGAGGGGCTTGCGCGAGAAGACCGGCAGGACCTCGCTGACGATCCCCATCGCCGGCAGGACCATGATGTAGACGGCCGGGTGCGAGTAGAACCAGAAGATGTTCTGCCAGAGCACGGCGATGCCGCCGTTGGCCGGGTCGAAGAAGTGGCCGCCGTAGTTGCGGTCGATGAACAGCATGATCAGGCCGCTGGTGAGGACGGGGGTCGCCATCAGCACGAGCACGCTGGTCACCAGGATCGTCCAGACCATGATCGGCAGCCGGAACATCGTCATGCCGGGCGCGCGCATCTTGAAGATCGTCACGAGGAAGTTCACCGCGCCCAGGATCGAGCTCGTCCCGATGAGCGTGACGGCCAGCAGCCAGAGGTCCTCGCCCGCGCCCGAGAAGGCCGGACCCGCGAGCGGCGGGTAGGACACCCAGCCGGCGGCTGCCGCTCCCGTCTGGGTGAGGAACCCGCTGAGCATCAGGATGCCGCCCAGCGGCAGCAGCCAGAAGCTCAGCGCGTTGATGCGCGGGAACGCCATGTCCGGCGCGCCGATCATGAGCGGCACGAGGTAGTTCCCGAAGCCGGCCAGCATCGGGATGATGAACAGGAAGAGCATGAGCGAGGCGTGGATCGTGAACACCTGGTTGTACAGGTGCTCGTTCATGAACTGCAGGCCGGGCTGAGCGAGCTCCGCGCGCACGCCCAGGGCGAACAGGCCGCCGAGGAAGAAGAACAGGAACGAGTTGACGACGTACATGATCCCGATCTTCTTGTGATCGGTCGTCGTCAGCCACTCGTAGAGCGCGCTGCGGTAGGCGGGCGCGGCGGGGTTCAGGGTGGTCGTGGCCATCGGGGCTCCCTTACTTGACCGTCAGCGTGCCGTTCATGTTGGAGTGGACCGAGCAGACGAACGCGTAGGTGCCGGCCGGCAGCGCCGGCACGGCGTAGCTCCTCGCGTCGACCCCCGCGAAGATCTCCCCGCGGAAGACCTCCTGGCCGGTCGCCGAGTCCTTGTGGATGGCCACGTTGTGCGGGACGCCCTGGTCCTGGTTGCTGAACTTGAGGGTGAAGGGCTGGTTCGCGGGAGCCTCGAGCGCGGTCTTGTCGTACGCGACGTTCTTCGCCGAGAGCTCGAGCGTCGCGCCCGTCTGGCCGCTCGCGCCCGGCTGCGGCGATGGCGAGGCCTTGGCCCCGGCGATCTGCTGCTGCAGCCAGGTCTGGTAGTCCGCCGGTGCCAGCGCCTTGACCGTGAACTGCATCGTCCAGTGGTACTCACCGCAGAGCTCGGCGCACTGTCCGCGGAACGTCTGGCCGGCGAACGCCGCGTCCACCTTGAAGTCGAACGCGTTCTCCTTGCCCGGGATCACGTCGCGCTTGAACAGGAACTGCGGGACGTAGAAGGCATGGATGACGTCCGGGCTGCGCAGCGTGAGGTGGACCGTCTCGCCGGCAGGCACGACCATCTCGGGCGCCTGCTGCTTGAACTGGACCTGCTGGCCATCCGATGTCAGGTACTCGAAGGTCCACTGGAAGCGCGCGGCCGTCGCCCGGACCTGCACCTGGCTGGTCGCGGCGTTGGCCTTGTCGACGTCGTTCAGGGTCTGCCACGAGAGGACGAACAGCACGGCCACGATGAGCGTGGGGACGAGCGTCCAGACGATCTCGAGCAGGTTGTTCCCGTGGATCTGCGGAGGCAGCTCGTCCTGCCCGGGCTTGCGCCGGTAGCGGATGACCGCCCAGACGATCAGGCCCTCGACCAGGAGGAAGACCGCGACCGCGATGTAGAAGACGAGGTCGTAGAGGTCTCGGATCTCCTTGCCCTGGACGGAGGTCGCGGGCTTGGGGAAGAACGACGCCCAGACGTTGTCGAGCTGCGCGATGAGGTCGGGGCCGCGGAGGGCGAGGACCCCTAGGAAGACCGCCACGGAGACGATCGCTGCCACGAGCAGGATGAGCGCGGGCGGGGGGCTCGACCGACGGGGCATGGTCATCGAGTTCCTTCGAGCGACGTTCGCGGCGGATCGGCGCCCGAGGATGGCCACCGCCGGCGTGGTCAACGAAACGGCCCGTCGGGGGACGCGCGGCGGACCGGCGTGCATGATACCGAGAGAACGCGCGGTGCGTATCGCGCGAGATCGGATCGTCGCGTCCAGTGGAAGTGCCGAAGCGCCCGTTCGAGCCGCCCCGGATGGCCCTTACCGGCCCGGCGACCTCCACCCAGAGCCGGTTCCGCGGTTCCGCGCCACAATCATGCCATGTCGAGGGTCCGCCGAACGCTCCCGCGCCCGGTCAGCGCGGCCATCCCCGGCGCGGCGGCCCTGCTGGCGCTCGCCGTCGGGCCGGTCCTGGCCCATGGCGACGGGCTCCCCCCCGAGCCGACGGTCGGAGCCCTCGTCCTCGGCTGGTCGTTCGACCCGCTGCTCCAGCTCGGGTTGCTCGGCTCGACGGCGCTCTACCTGCTCGCCGTTCGCCGGGTCGACCGCGCGCACCCGACCAACCGGGTGCCCGTCTCACGGGTCGTGGCCTTCCTCGCTGGCATCGCGGCCCTCGAGATGGCGCTCCAGTCCGGCATCGAGCGCTACGACACGAGCCTCTTCTCGGACCACATGGTCCAGCACATGCTGCTGATGTTCGTCGGCGCGCCGCTCATCGCCCTCGGTGCCCCGATCACCCTGCTCCTCCGTGCGGCGACCCCGGCGTCCCGGAGGCGGGTGGCCCTGCCGATCCTCCACAGCCGCGTCGTACGGGTCATCGGGCACCCGATCGTCGCCTGGCTGGTCTTCACCGCGGTGATGTGGGGCAGCCACGTCTCGCCGCTGTTCGACGCGACGCTCGAGAACGACACCCTCCACGACGTCGAGCACCTGATGTTCATCGGCTCGGCCCTGCTCTTCTGGTGGCCGGTCGTCGGTCTCGACCCGACCCCGTGGCGCCTCGCCTTCCCGCTCCGGATCCTCTACCTGTTCCTCCAGATGCCGATGATGTCGTTCCTGTCGCTGGCGGTCTACGCGGCGCCCGTCCCGCTGTACCCGCACTACGCCACGCTCGATCGGCCATGGGGCCCCAGCCCGCTCGCCGACCAGCAGGCGGCCGGCGGGATCATGTGGATCTGGGGGGACCTCACGTTCCTGCTCTCGATCGTGCTCGTGGTCGCCGCGTGGCTGCGCGACGAGGAGGCGAGGGCGGCGCGCCAGGAGAGCCGGATCGATGCGCAGCGGGCGGTCATCCGGGAGCGGGAGCTGCAGCTCGCCGACCGCCTGGCCGCCGAGCGAGCGGGGACCGCGACCGATCCCCGCTAGGCGGTCGCCGCGCCGGCCGCTGGCGTTCAGCCGGGTTCGGGGATCGGCGTCTCGAGATACGCGCGGTAGCGCTCGGGATCGACGTTCCCGCCGCTCACGACGGCGACGACGGGCCCGTCGAGGCCGGTCAGGCCCGCCGCCGCGGCCCGGAACCACAGCGCGGCGACCGTGAGCGCGCCGGACGGCTCGACGACGAGCCGGCTCTGCTCGGCCGCGAGGCGCACGCCGGCGGCGATCTCGGTCTCGGAGACGGTGACGATCGCGTCGACCAGGGCCGAGAGGTGGGCGAACGTCCGAGGCCCGAGGGACTGGGTCCGGGTGCCGTCGGCGATCGTCCGGCTGACGAGGTCGGCCGGCCATCGGACGATCCGCCCCTGCTCGAGCGAATCGCGGGCGTCGGCGGCGAGCTCCGGCTCCACACCGACGATCCGGGCGCGGGGCCGGAGCGCGCGCACGGCCGCCGCGACCCCGCTGGCGAGGCCACCGCCCCCGATCGGCACGAGGACCGCGGCAAGGTCGGGGACGTCCTCGGCGATCTCGAGGCCGCACGTCCCCTGGCCGGCGATGATCCGGTCGTCGTCGTACGGGGGGACGATCGTCAGCCCCCGCTCCGCGGCGATCCGCTCGGCGACGGCGCGACGCTCCTCGCTCGCGGGCCCGACCACGATGACCTCGGCGCCGTCCGCCTCCACGCGGGCCCGCTTGACCGGTGGGGCGTCGTTCGGCATGACGACGACCGCCGGCGCCCCGAGGAGGCGCGCCGCACGCGCCACGCCCTGGGCGTGGTTGCCGGACGAGTAGGTGATGACGCCCCGGGAGCGCGTCTGCGCGTCGAGGCCGACGATGGCGTTGTAGGCGCCGCGGAGCTTGAACGCGCCGATCGGCTGGAGGGACTCGGCCTTGAGCAGCCATCGCCGGTCCGCTGGGCCGAATGGCACGAGCGGGGTGCGGAGGGCGACGCCGTGCAGCAGCTGCGCCGCGGCACGGATGCGGTCGAGCCCCACGAGCGGCTCGGGCGAGGTCGCCGGCGCGTCCTCGTCCGACTCGCCCGCCTCCCGCCCGCCGTGTCGTCCGGGGGTCATCGGTCGGGCCGCGCCGCCCTCACCGTCGCCGTCTCACCGGGCGTGGTCGAGCTCCCGCTTGCACTCGATGCAGTGGGTCGCCCACGGGAGTGCCTCCAGGCGCTCCTGGGCGATGGGTCGGCCACAGCGGCTGCAGGTGCCGTAGACGCCGGCGTCCAGTCGAGCGAGCGCGGCATCGACCTCGGCCAGGTGCTGCTCGGCTCGCTCGCGCAGGGCCAGGTCCCGCTGCTGCTCGAAGACATGGGTCGCCGCGGCCGCCTGCGAGCCGTAGGTCATCGGCCCGGGCGACTCCACGATCTCGTGGAGCTCGGCCTGAAGCCGCTCTCGCTCGGCGAGGAGCGCCGTCCGTGCCGCATCTCGTGAGAGCGCCTCCAT
>JAPVSP010000396.1:0-3928 GCA_047519685.1 Chloroflexota bacterium | reverse complement strand
TCGTAGCCACCGCCGCCGGTCGCCAGCCAGCGGCCACCCGCCCAGCGGTGCGCGAGCCGGTCGACCAACCGAGCCGCCTCGGCCATGGCGGTCGTGGTCACGGCCAGGTGCGCCAGCGGATCCCAGGCATGCGAATCGGCGCCGTGCTGGCTCACGATGATGTCCGGACCGAAGGCCGCCGCGAGGGACGGGACGACCGACCGGACGGCCTGGAGCCAGGCCTCCTCCCCGGTCTCCGGCTCGAGCGGCAGGTTCACGCTCGTCCCGGCCGCCCGGCCGTCCCCGAGCTCCCGGACGAAGCCGGTCCCGGGGAAGAGGTAGCGCCCCGACTCGTGGATCGAGATCGTCAGAACGTCCGGGTCCGCGGCATGGATCGCCTGCACGCCGTCGCCATGGTGGACGTCGAGGTCGACGTACAGGACGCGGAGGCCCTCCCGCCGCGCCCGGGCGATGGCGAGCGCCGGGTCGTCGTACACGCAGAAGCCCGAGGCACGGTCCCGCAGCGCATGGTGGAGACCGCCGCCGGGGTGGAAGGCGTGCTCGACGTCACCCCGCAGAAGCGCCTCCACCCCGCGCAGCGAGCCACCCGCGATCGTCGCCGAAGCCTCGTGCATCCCGGGGAACGCCGGCGTGTCGCCGGGCCCGATGCCGGCCTCCGGTGGCCCCCACGGCCGCTCGGAGAAGCGGCGCACGGTCGCCAGGTAGGACGCGCTGTGGCACCAGCGCAGCTCGTCGTCGGGGGCCGGCTCGGGCGCGAGGCCCGGGGTCGCACCCACCGCCCGGAGCAGGTCGATCCCCGGCCCGAAACGTCTGGGGGTCAGCGGGTGCCCGGGGCCGAGATCGTAGTCCAGCGAGCGCGGGCCGAAGACGAGGAGCGGGCCGTCCGTGCTGGCCATGGGATGGCACGATACTCGCGATGGATCGCGTCTACACCACTCCCCTCCTCGACAAGCTCGGGGTCCGGATCGGGGCCCGGGTCGCGCTCGTCGGGATCGAGGACGAGGCGCTCCGACGGATGCTCGCCGAGCGGGCGGGTGAGATCGCAGAGGGGGAGCCGCCCCCCGAGACGGATCTCGTCTTCCTCGGCGCCGATTCGCCCGAGGAGCTCGCGGCGCTGCCGCGACTCCGGGCCGCGATCCGGCCGGACGGCGCCATCTGGGTCGTCTCGCGCAAGGGCGGGGCGGCGACGCTCCGGGATGTCGAGGTCATGGCGGCGGCTCGTCCCGCCGGTCTCGTCGACAACAAGGTCGTCGCCGTCTCGCCAACGCACACGGCGCTCCGCCTGGTCATCCCGAAGGCCGACCGGCCGCGCTGAGCACGCCCAGCCGGGAGGAGGACCGACTGGCGGGAGCGCCGGGCCCCCGGCGATCGCCGGCGCTACCATCCCGGTATGTCCGACGTCGCTCTCGTCCTCGTCGTCGTCCTGGTGATCGTCCTGATCTGGCGCGGCCCCAAGACCCTGCCCGATCTCGGCAGAGCGCTCGGCCGCGGGATCCGCGAGGCGCGGAAGGCGGCGACGGGAGCGGAGGACGAGGAGTCCGACACGACCGCCCAGCCCCCGGAGGGCCCGCCGCCGCCGAAGACGTAGGCGGGAGGAGGCCCCGCCGGGCCGCGAGCCGCCGGGCCGCCGAGCTGCCGGGCCGCCGAGACCGGTCCACCTGCCGCCCGCGTCCGCTTGCCGCCGCTCGCGGCCGCGCCGGGTACGCTGTGCCGATGCCGCACGATGGCGAGGACCGCCCCAAGGACGAGCTCCGTGCCCAGCCGACGCCGGTCCATCCCGAGGCCGACCACGAGGCCCTGCGCCGGCTGACCGAGCGACCGGGGCCGGGCCCGCACCGGACGACCCTTCGGCTGGACGCGGGCGAGGTCGCGACCCTGGCGGACCTCCCGCCGGCACGCGGCGGGCTTCTCTTCGTCGGACTCAGCCCCTCCCCCGTCAGCATCGCGGCCGGCCACTATCACCAGGGCCGCCAGGGCCACCTGTTCTGGCGGCGGCTCATCCGCGCCGGCATCCTGCCCGGCGGGACGGTCCTGGAGACCGCCGACGACGCCCTCGTCGCGATGGGCCACGGCATCACCGACCTCGACAAGCGACCGGCCGGGACCGAGGAGGTCGGCGACGCCCAGCTGACGGCGGGCGTCGGTCCGCTCCGGCAGAAGATCGCGATCTGGCGCCCTGGGGCGATCGTGTTCGTCCACAAACGGGCGGCCGAGATCTCAGCCGGTCGGAGCCTGGAGGCGCGCTGGGGCGTGCTCGAGAACGTCGCGCTCGCCGGTCGTCCGTGCGTCCTGATGCCAGGACCGCATGCGCCACCCGAGGAGGTCGACGCGGGCCTGAACCTCCTCCGGAACCTGCTGGTGGCGCTTCCTCGCTGAGGCCGGTCGGCCGCAGCCGAGCGACGGAGGATCAGCCGAGCGACGGAGGATCAGCCGAGCGACGGAGGATCAGCCGAGCGCCGACAGCCTCGCGATGGCCGCCTCGATGGCCGCGCCCACGGCCTCGGCGCCCTCGATCGGCTCGTCGTGCGCCGGGAGGAGACGACGTGGAGCGAGCGAGCGCACCCGCTCGAGCGAGTGCCGCCATGCCGACCGATCGGGCGGCCCGGGGATCGCGCGCGCCGCGCCGCCGAGGAGATCCCCGCAGAAGACGGCTCCCAGCGACGGGGCGTGGTAGGCCACGTGATCCGGACGCGGTCCCGGCGCGTCGATCGTCACCAGCCGCACGTCCCCGGCGGGCACCGGACGGCCCTCGGACAGCGCCTCGATCGGGAACGGCAGCCGGCGCCCGGCCCCGGCCCCGGCGTACACGAGCAGACCCAGCCCTTCGCGCAGGTGCTCGGCGCCACCAGAGTGGTCGGGCTCGGGCGACGTCAGCGCCACGCCGCCGATCGTCGCCCCGGCGCCGGCCGCGGACTCGAGCGACGCCAGGAGCGCCTCCTCGGACGGGTCGCCCGCGTCGAGCGCGACCAGCTCGCGGCCACCGACCAGGTACGCGTTCACGACCAGCCCGTCGACCCCGGCGGCGCCGGGCTGCGCGACCCGGACCACGTCGGGCGCGACGGCCTCGACCTCCGGCACGCCGCCGATCCCCGATGCGAGGTGCTCGCGGACGGCCGCGAGGTCCGGCGCATGCTCGAGTCGCTGGAGGTTCGCCGCGGTGGGCACCCACAGTCGGAGGGAGCCGTCGGCCATGCCGTCGAGCGCGGCGCCCGGCGTGATCCAGTGCTGCGCCACGACCTCGTCCCCCTCGAGGCTCGGCACGAGCCCCTCGGGCAGCGCTGCGGCGAAGAACCGCGCGTCGAATCGCCGCGACATCACCGGCGGGGTGACCCAGCGCGAGAGCGACACGAGGTCGTCGGTCCGCAGCCGGACGTCGAGGCGCTCGCAGACCTCCGCGAACGACACCTCGCCGCGGACGAGCGACACCCGCAGGGCCACGACGTCGACCGGATCGGGCCGCGGGTCGGCCAGCAGGACGCCCGCCTCCTCGAAGAGCTCGCGGAGGGCGGCCACGTGGAAGGCGAGGGCCGCCGTCGGATCCAGGGTCCGCCCGAGCCGCTCGGCCGCCGCCTCGGGCCTCAGCCGTGAGCGGGCCCGCAGTCGCGCGTCCGCGTCGCCCGGATCCACCGCGCCCCCGGGAAAGACGTGGACGTCCGGTGCGAACGCCATCGTCGCCGGCCGGTGGCCGAGCAGGACCTCGAGCCCCCCAGGGCCGGTCCGAAGGAGGACGACCGTCGCCGCCGGGCGCGGCGCGACGTCGCCGTACGGTCCGAGGTCGCGGGCGAGATTCGCCACGGCGGAACTGTAGGCCGGATGAGGCTCGGCGCCGTCAGCCGGCCCTGGGCGGACCCGACCGGGGCCCATCCGGCTGCGGGCCGAGTTCCAGGCGGTAGCCCAGCAGCCAGCTGCCCGGCTCGAGCTCCCAGTC
>JAPVSP010000395.1:0-4594 GCA_047519685.1 Chloroflexota bacterium | reverse complement strand
TCGAGGTTCGCCATGGTCGACCGGTTCCTCGTCGGGTCTGGGGTCCGCGCGGCCAGCGCGACGTCATGTCGCGTCGGTGAGCCGAGGCTACGCGGCACCCTTCCGCGGGGCCCCGGCTCCATCGTCCCGTCGCCCGCCCGACCGAGGTACCGTCGGTCCCGCACCCCACTGCACCGGAGCCCCAGTCACCGCCTCCGACCACTCCCCGGGTCCGTCCGCCCTGACCTGCCCACCGCCCGGCGACCCCGTCGCGCCCGTATCGTTCGATCGGTGGACCGCGCGACCGGCGGTGGGTGGCGGAGCGCGCATCAGGCGATGGCTCGGAGGCCCGGCGATGACGAACGAGAGCAGCGGGGACGAGCGGACACGAGCCGCGGAGCGTGGCCCGGCGTCGTCCGCGCTCCCGGCGATCCGGACGACCGAGGCGCCCGTCCGCCGGCTCCGGACGGCGGTCGTCGGGACGGGCTTCGTCGGGCCCTTCCACGTCGACGCGGTCCGCCGCGGCGGCTACGCGGAGGTGGACGTCCTGGTCGGCTCGGACGAGGGGCGGACCCGCGATCGGGCCGTCGCCCTGGGGGTGGGCCGCTGGACCACCGACCTGGCGGCGGTCCTGGGCGATCCGGCGCTCGATATCGTCCACGTCTGCACGCCGAACCGGACCCACGTCGCGATCGCCACGGCGGCGCTCGAGGCCGGCAAGCACGTCGTCGTCGAGAAGCCCGTGGCGACCTCGGCCGCCGACGCCCGGGCGCTGGCGACCCTCGCCCGGCGGCTCGGGCGGCACGCGGCCACCGCGCTCACGTATCGCGGCTATCCGATGGTCCGCCGCGCCCGGCGGCTCGTCGCCGACGGCACGGTCGGCGAGATCAGGCTGGTTCACGGGGGGTACGTGCAGGACTGGCTGGCCGAGTCGGCCGACTACAACTGGCGGGTCGACCCCGAGGCCGGCGGGCCATCGCGCGCCGTCGCCGACATCGGGACGCACTGGTTCGACCTGGCCGAGTTCGTCACCGGGCGCCGGGTCCGCGACGTCTTCGCCGAGGTCGCGACCTTCATCCCCACGCGGCGACGGCCATCCGGCGGCGGAGCCACGGCGTTCGCGACCGCCGCGGGTCCCGGCGAGGATGTCGCCGTCCGCTCGGAGGATGCCGCCACCATCCTCCTGCGCTTCGATGGCGGCGCCCTCGGGAGCTGCGTCGTCAGCCAGGTGAGCCTCGGCCACAAGAACGCCTGCTCGATCGAGGTGGCAGGTTCGCGGCGGACGCTCGACTGGGACCAGGAGGACGGGGAGCGGCTCTGGCTGCGGGCTCGCGATCGGTCCGAGCTGCTCGCCCGCGGCCCGGAGGATGGGCTGAGCGGGCCGGGCCTGCCCCCGCTGGCCGCCGGGCACCCGGAGGGCTGGGCCGCCGCGCTCCGCGACGTCCTGCGCCCGTTCTACGCGGCGATCGCCGCGGAATCGCCGGTCCCGAGCGCAGGATCGGCCGCCGACTACCCGACGCTCGACGACGGCGCGCGGGGCGTGGCCTACGTCGAGGCCGTCCTCGCCTCGGCCCGCGAGGAGCGCTGGGTCCCGATCGGGGACTGAGCTCGTCCTCGCGCCGGAGCCTCGCGGCATCCCCGGCCCCGACGCCGCCGGTCTTCGGGTACACTCCCGCTCGCTCAACGTGCTCGGCGCGGACCGCGTGGTCCCCGGGCTCGCTCCTGCGGTGGCCTTAGCTCAATCGGCAGAGCATCGGATTGTGGCTCCGAAGGTTACGGGTTCAAGCCCCGTAGGCCACCCCACCAATCTACGCACGAACGACCGGCGTGGAACGGCACCGAGCGGCAGGGAGCGGCACCGAGATTGCTGCAGTGCTGGGGCGCGTTGACAGGGGCTGCGTCTTCCGGGCGATGCCCGACACAGAGCAACCCCGACCAGCCCACGGACGGTTGACCGGGGTCCATATCGTTCCGGTTGCCGAAGGGCGGGACGACGGTCCCCTCAGCGAGCCGCTGCGGCGACGAACGCCTCAGGCCGGGACGGGGACCTTCGCCTCGGCGAGCGCCTTGAAATCGGCAAGCATCTGGTGGGTGTTCCGCTCGACCCAGCCCTTGGCCACGAGGTCCTTGATGAACCCGGGCAGGTGGCCCGGCATCTCCCAGTCAGAGTCGATGACTAGGCGGGTCGCCTCGCCGTCGGGCTCGAATCGCATGAAGTTCTCCATCGGGCCCGTGTCGGTGTGCTCGTGGTAGAGCCGCAGCGGCTCCACCTCGACGACCTTGTAGGTCGTCTTCATCTCGAAGCCCATGAGCCGCATGGTCCCGACGTACGTCGTCCCGACCTTGTCCAGGGGCCCGCTGAAATCCGAGAACTTGGCCCGTGGCATCCAGTCTTCCCAGTGTGACGTGTCGCAGTAGAACGCCCACACGTGCTCGACGGGCGCCTCGATGCGGACCTCGTCATGCAAGTGGTTCACGACCGCCTCCGCTCCGGGCGGGTCGGGTTCGCCAGTGGCTCGGCGCGGCCCCGGCGGCCAGAGTGTGGGTCGCGCGTCGATGCCTCCCGCGTGCCGTCGAGCATTCGCCCTCGGATGGCGGAGGGGCAAGAGCCATCGGCCACGTTCACGGTCAGGACGCCCAGACCAGCGCCGGGCAGGCGCGATGCCGTAGCGGGCCCGGAGGGATTCGAACCCTCGCCACGAACCATCGTGATCGAGGGCGTGGAGGAGTTGGTGGAGGCTCTGCTAGAGGCGTAGCGCGGAGGCCAGTCGAACGAGTGTCGGCGAGAGAAGTCGTCGGGGCGAGAGGAGTCAGCCCGACACCTTCCAACTGACAGTCGTCATCGACGCGCGCCTCGGCGGCGAGCCCATCCGCGGTGTCATGTCCGCTTGACCCGGCCGGTGGGGACGCGGTCAGGTTTCAGACTCGGAGTTGGGAAGTGGCGACGGCTTCACGTACCCTCGGCCCGCCCGTCCTCGGAGAGACGGCTTCGGCGCTCGACAATACGCATCAGCGCGTTCGCCAACAGGCAAGGACCTGCGCCCGATGGGTGCGCACACCGAGACGGGCAACGCCACGAGGCCCTCGGATCGGAGGCCAACGCCTCTACCTTCGGACGCCGAGTAGCGGCATGCTCCCTCCATGGCCAAGAGCCGCCAGCCAATGGTCCGTGTCCTTCTCGTCGGGGCGGTGCTCATCGCCAGCGGGCTTCTGCTCGTCTGGGCGATCGTTCCCGACGTCGCGCTCGGCGCTCTGCTGATCCTAGGCGTCAGCTCTGAGCTTCTGGTCGCCACCGGAGGCTACGTGATCCAACGCCGGCGTCACTGGTAGCCAGCTCGGCGCGACATCGGGTCTGTGACCTCCCTGGATACAGGGTGCGACCACTCCCCAACGGCGGGATCGCTGACTGTGCGCGACCGGCCCCTGTCAGCGCGGCACGTTCCTGACACCTGTGAACAGACAGGGCAGGCAAGATGCCGCCGGCCAGGAAGCAACCAGCACGGACGCCCATCTCGCGTCCAGCGGCGCGCCGATGATGGAACCCGGTCCGGGAACGGCGGGCATCGACGTCCCCGCACTCGGCGCTGCCGGGTCGCCGGCAGGCGGGTACCATCGCGCCCGTGGGCCGCACCAGACTCACCCTCCAGACGATCGACCTGCACTGCGGTGGCGAGCCGCTCCGCCTCATCACGGCGGGGTATCCGCCGATCCCCGTCGCGCCAGTGCTCGAGCGCCGTCGGTGGGTTCGCGAGCATGCCGATCACGTCCGACGGGCGGCCGTCTACGAGCCGCGCGGGCATCGCGACATGTACGCGGCGGTGCTCCTGCCGCCGGGCCGACCGGACGCGGACCTGGCCGTCCTCTTCATGCACAACGAGGGCTACTCCACGATGTGCGGACACGGCACGATCGCCATCGCGACCGCCCTCGTGGAGGAGGGGCTGTTCCCCGCGCAGGTGCCCGAGACCGTCGTGCGGCTGGAGGCGCCGGCGGGCCTCGTCACGGCCCACGTCGCGACCCGCGCCTCGGCGGACGGCGCGGTCGAGGTGACCGGCGTCCGATTCGAGAACGTGCCCGCGTACCTTGCGGCGCGGGATCTCGCCGTCCGACCCGACGGACTCGGGCTCGACCGTCCGCTCGCGGTGGACCTCGGCTTCGGCGGCGCGTACTACGGCATCGTCGATGCGGCCGCGCTGGGTCTGCGGGTCGTGCCCGAGCAGACCGAGGCCCTGACCCGGGCCGGAGCGGCAATCACGGAGGTCCTCCGCCGCGACCACACCCCGCAGCACCCGAGCGAGCCGGACCTCGGTTTCGTCTACGGGACGATCATCGTCGACCACGAGCCGGCCACGGCCCCCGATGGGCTCGCCACCGACGCCGACGTTCGCAACGTGACGGTCTTCGCGGCGGCCGAGGTCGACCGTTCGCCGTGCGGCTCGGGGACGTCGGCGCTGCTCGCGCAGGGCGCCACCCGCGGGACGCTGCGGATCGGCGACGAGCTGGCGAACGCCAGCCTCACCGGCGCCGTCTTCCGGGGCCGCGTCGACGGCGAGGCGCGCCTGGGCGCGCATCCGGCCTGGCGCACGAGCATCGCCGGCACCGCGTACGTGACCGG
>JAPVSP010000394.1:0-4029 GCA_047519685.1 Chloroflexota bacterium | reverse complement strand
GTGTCCGGCTCGATGTCGACGAACACCGGCGTGGCGCCGGTGGAGAGGATCGCGTTCGCGGTCGCGGCGAACGTATGCGCGACCGTGATGACCTCGTCGCCCGGCGCGAGCCCGAGCCCCGCGAAGATCGACATGAGGGCGACCGTGCCGTTGCTCATCGCGATCGCATGCCTGACGCCGCAGAAGTCGGCCCAGCGGCCCTCGAGCTCGCCGACCTTCCGGCCCTGCGCGAGCATCCCCGACCGCAGGACGGCCGCGACGGCCTCGATCTCCTCGGGTCCGATGTCGGGGCGGGCGATGGGGATCATGCCGGAGCTCCTTGGGGTGGGGCGCCGACACGCTCCTCGAGCCGCTCGGCGTCGGGTACGTAGACGTAGTGACGGCCGCAGCTGGGGCAGGCCAGCCCCGGATCCGTCGCGTAGCGCTCGGGCTCGGCGGGTGCCGGGCGACCGGAGGAGTCGTGCAGGCGGGCGCCGCACGCGCAGACCCAGCCGAGCCGACGTGCCGGATTGCCGGCGACGAGCGCGTGGTCGGGCACGGTCCGGGTGACGACGGCCCCGGCGCCCACGGTCGCGAAGCGCCCCACGTCGACGCCGGCCACGACGACGGCGCCGGCGCCGATCGAGCAGCCGTGGCGGAGGACGATCGGGCTGACGGTCCAGTCGTCAGCGCGGGCGAGCTCGCCGGTGGTGGTGATGGCCCGCGGATACCGATCGTTGGTCAGGATCGCGTTCGGCCCGATGAAGACGCCATCTTCCACGGTCACGCCGTGATACACGAGGGCGGCGTTCTGGACCTTGACCCGGTCGCCGAGCGTGACGCCCTCGTCGATGAAGGCGTCGCGCCCGATGACGCACTCGGCGCCGATCCGCGCGCCGGTCCGGATCTGCGCCCGGTGCCAGATGCTGGTGCCGGGGCCGACGGTCACGTCGGCCTCGATGTCCGCGGACGCGTGGACGCGCGCGGAGGGGTCGATCACGGTTCTCGTGCGCTCCTGTGCGAGTCGGGTCGAGGTCCCGCTCGATCCGGCCGGTTGGGGTCGCCGGGCGGGGCCGAGCGCGAGGAGGACCGGCTCCCGAGTATAGCCGAGGCAGGCCGACGTGCCCGGGACCTGCCTCCGCATCGTTGGCGCCGAGCGGACCTGGCGAACAGGACGAGCGGCCCTGCGGCCGGGCCCGTTCCGGGAGGTCGGCCGCGTCAGCGTCGGCGGCGGAGGAGCCCGATGATGACGCCGGCGACCGCACCGAAGACGAGACCGCCGCGCCAGTCGAACAGGGCCCGGACCTCCCCGTCGACCCGTCCGGCGATGACGACGAGGGCGCCGCTCGCTCGACGGAACGTCACTCGCCCGCCGATCACGACCTGGCTGAACGACTGCTCGACGTCCACGGTCCGGCCGATCACGGGACTGGCGATCGACTGCGAGATGCGGACCTCCTCGGCGACGGCGAGGCCGACCCCGCCGAGATCGACCGAGACGTGGTCCGCCCGGGCGAGGCCGATGCCACCGAACGTGACGGCGACGTCCCGCGCATCGGAGTAGCCGAGTCCGCCGAAGCGGACCTCGAGGGCCTCGGGCGGCCCGACGCGGCGCGCTTCGACCTGGGGCGGCGCCGCGGCCGGCCCGGTCGATGCCTCGGACGCGGCCGCCCGGGCAGTGGCCGGGGCCGTGGTGGCCGAGGCGGCCTCGTCCGGACCGCTCCCCGCGGCCCCGGCGGAGGCCGCCGATGGGATCTCCCCGGTCGGCGCGGGGCCGACCGTGGCCGGGCGGCGCGGGGCCCTGGCACGGCCAGAGGTGGTGGCGCGGGGCCGCGTGACGCGCGTGGGGCGCTGGTTGATGGGTTCGTCAGGCATCGGAGTCCTCGGGCTGCATCGCTCCGTCACAGCCTACCGCGGCCCTCGGGTATCCTCGTGCCGACGGCGCGCCCGCGAGCGCGCGGCTCGGCCTCGAGGGCCGGAGGTCGCCATCCGCACCCCCACGACGATCCTGTCCGCATCGAGTCGTGCTGCGCTGCCGCGCGTCACTCGAGCCGGTGTCGCGCTGGCCCTCTCGGCGGCGCTCGTCGCCTGCGGCTCGCCGGTCGAGCCGGCGCCGGTCACCGCCTCGCCTCGGACGAGCCCGGCCGATCCGGATCCGGGCGGCTCGGCCGCTCCGGCGCTCAGCCCCGGCCCGAGCCCGAGCGCGAGCGCCGGCCCCAGCCCGAGCCCCTCGCCGACGCCGGTGCCGACCCCGGTGCCGACCCCGGTGCTCGTCCCGGCGCCGCTGACCGGCCGCCTCGTCCCACCGGAGGTCGCCGCCCGGCGGCCGATCGCCGTCATGATCGACGACCAGCGCGCCGCGCGTCCCCAGTCCGGCTTCACGGACGCGTCGGTGGTCTGGCAGGCGCCCGCGGAAGGCGGCATCCCGCGCTACATGCTCGTCTTCCAGGAGGGCGATCCGCCGTCGGTCGGGCCCGTGCGCAGCGCGCGGCAGTACTTCATCGACTGGGCGGCGGAGTGGCGGGCGGTCTACGTCCACGTCGGCGGCTCGCCGCAGGCCCTCTCGACCCTGGCCGCGAAGGGTGCCGGGCAGGTCGTCTGGAACGCGGACGAGATCCGTTGGGGCTCGGGTGGCCACTATCTCTGGCGGATCATGCAGCGTCCCGCTCCCCACAACGTGTACACGAGCGGCGACCGGCTCCGCGAGCTTGCGGCCGCGGTGGGCGCGACCGACGAGCTCCTCGTGGCGAGCTGGACCTTCGCCCCCGACGCCCCCATCGCCGATCGACCCACCGGGGGATCGATCGCCTTTGCCTACCCGGAGAATGCGATCCAGTACGCCTACGACCGGGCGACGAACTCCTACCTCCGCTCGGTGACCGGCGAGCAGCCCCAGGTGGACGCGGGGACCGGGGCACCGGTCGCCCCCAAGAACGTCGTGATCATGCTCATGCGCTTCGGTCCGCTGAACGACGCGAACCCGGAGAAGAAGCGGCTCGAGGCCCTGGACGTCGGCGCCGGACCGGCCTGGATCGCGACCAACGGCCGGACGATCCAGGGCACCTGGCGCAAGGATTCGCTCACCGCACTCACCCGGTTCTTCGATGCCGCGGGAGACCCGGTGACGCTGACGATCGGCCAGACGTTCGTGCAGGTCGTCCAGACGGGCACGAAGGTCACGGTCGTTGACGGGACCCCACCGGGGACGGCCAGGCCGCCTGGCGCACCTCGCCCGGACTGAGGCCGCGGATCGAGGGTCCGCCCTCACGGCCCCTCGGCGGGTGTCCGGCCGAGGGGCGGCTCAGGCCGCCGATCGTCTCCGGAACCGCGAGCGGACCTCCTCGGCGCGGAGCTGGAGGACGACGAGCAGCGCCTCGGCGACGATGCGGCGGCTCATCTTCGAGCTGCCCACCCGCCGGTCGCGGAACGTGATGGGCACCTCACGGATGCGCGCCCCGAGCCGAGTCGCCCGATACGTCATCTCGATCTGGAACACGTAGCCGCCGGCGTGGATGCCCTCGAACGGGATGCTCGCCAGGGTCTCGGCTCGCCATGCCTTGAAGCCGCCGGTCAGGTCGTGCGGCCCGAGCCCGAGGACCGTCCGGGCGAACAGGCTGCCACCTCGTGAGATGACGCGACGGGCGAGCCCCCAGTCCTCGACCCGGCCGCCGCGGGTGTAGCGCGAGCCGATGACGAGGTCGACGTGACCGCCGGCGACCGGCCCGACGAGCGCCGGGAGCGCGGCCGGGTCGTGCGACCAGTCCGCGTCCATCTGGATGACGATCCGGGCGCCACCGTCCAGGGCGAGGCGAAAGCCATCGAGGTACGCGCGGCCCAGCCCCTGCTTGGCGGGCCGATGGTGCACCCGGATCCTCGGGTCGCCCTCGCTCAGCTCGTCGGCCAGGCGACCCGTCCCGTCCGGCGACCCATCGTCGACGACGAGCAGCGTCGCCGACGGCAGCGCCCCGAGGATGGCGGCCGCGATGCCGGCGAGGTTGTCGGCCTCGTTGTACGTGGGCAGCACCACCCAGGCACCGGCATCGGCCGGCC
>JAPVSP010000393.1:0-5461 GCA_047519685.1 Chloroflexota bacterium | reverse complement strand
GCCGACGCGATGCCCGTTCCCGCGCCAAGGTCGAGGACGGTCGCCCCGGCCATCCGATCGCCGACCAGGCGGACGACCTCCTCGAACTCGGCCGAGCCGGCGAACCGCTCGATCGAGTCGGCGACGTCCGGCCCCAGGTAGGCGTCGCGCACGAGGTCGGCGTGCTGGGGATCCTGGCGGAGGGTGCGGATGGCCTCGTCGATCGTCACCCGGTCACCTCCGTCATCGTGGTCGGCACCGCCCGCCGCGCGACCCTCCTGCCAGCGGCGTACCCCTCACGACCGCCCACCCGACATTGTGGACCAGGGGCGGAGGCGGGCGCGGGCGAGCGGCAGGAGGTATCGCGCCGGCGAGGTCTGGCGCGATGTCGCGGCGGCCCAGGCCAGCCGGAGCCGGCGGACCGGGCTCTCGGGGCCGAGCGGAGGGCGCTCCATCGACTCGATCGCATCGACCACGACGGCCGCGAAACGATCCCACGAGTAGTCCCGGTCGAGCGCCTGCCAGTTCTCCCGCTGCAGGCGGCGCAGCTCGTCGTCCGGGCGCGCCTGGAGGTCCCGGACGATCGTCGCGGCTGAGGCGGCGTCATCCAGCGGCACGTTGACGATCCCGGGCAGTCCCTCATAGCCGCTCTGCGGGGTGCAGACGGGGATCAGGCCCCAGGCCATCGCCTCGAGGATCGTCGTCGGGTTCGCGTCCGCCCGCCCGACAGTGATCAGGAAGTCGAAGCCGGCGATGAGCCCGCGCGCAGCGATGTCGGAGAAATCCTGTCGGCCCAGGGCCCGGACGCCGGGGATCGCTCGACCCCCGGCCCCGATCCAGGCGAACTCCACCCCGGGCGACCGTCGGGCGATCTCGCCGAGGTAGCCGGTGTTCTTGTAGCGACCCGTGTGCCCGACATAGACGAATCGCCGCTCGCCGGGCGGGTTGAAGGCGGTCTTGAGCGGCGGGAAGTCGGCGCGATCCACGGCGAGGTCCAGGCGCACCATCCTCGGCGCCCAGTGCGAGCAGCGGGAGTCAGCGACCCTCGCGAACCAGTACGGGCCGGTGATCGCCAGGAAGAGGTCGCAATCGCCGATGACGGCGTCCTCGAACGCGACCTGGGCGAGGTCGCCCGCGTACGGGGCCAGCATCAGCACGCGACCCCAGCCCGGTCGCCGGCTGCTCCGGCGGAAGACCGTCCCGGGCAGCGGATGGGGATGCCCGATGAGGGCGGCACCCGGTTCCGGGCGGATCGCATAGCGAGCGGCCCAGTCGTGGTAGACCACCCGATAGCGGTCCCCGAGCCTGGCCCCGAGGTTCCGACCGATCGCGTCAGGGGTCGAGACCCTCGACCCGTGCGGGTAGACCAGGTGGACGGTGGTCACCGGGGAGCTCGGCGACGGCAGCGGCTCGGTCACGACGCGGACACGCTCGGCGCCGACCGAGCCCGCATCCGCGCCAGGAGCCTCGGGACGTACCAGGCGGACGGGAGCAGGACGAACAGGGCCTGGGCGATGATGCTGCCGTAGACGGCCCCGGAGACCCCGATCCGCCAGACGAGGAACACGGAGACGGCGACGTTGCAGACCGCCATGAGGATGGCGCAGACCGCCTGGAACGCGATGACGTTGGCCCCGTTGAGGAGCATGGCGAGGGGCCCGGTCAGGCTGTTCATGGCGGTCCAGATGCCCAGCCCGAGCAGGAGGAGCAGCGTCGGGCTGACCGCCGAGCCGACCCACACCCGGAGGAGGAGCGGACCGGCGACGACGAGGACGACCGCCGCCGGCACGTTGATGAGGAGCGCGAGCCGGATCGAGCGGCCCAGGGCACGCCCGACCCACTCCGCGTCGCCGCGCGCCAGCGCCTCCCGATAGGCCGGCCAGAGCGGGATCAGCGCGAAGCTGACCAGCGTGGGGGCCAGCGAGAACAGCTTGACCGGGATCGCGTACTGCTGGACCTGCTCTGCCCCCATGATCTGGGCGATGACGAAGTTGTCGAGCTGGTACGCGGCCAGGCCGGCCAGCTGGAGGATGACGAAGAGGAGGCCGGTCCGCAGGAGCGTCCGCGCCGCCCCGGCCTGGAAGTCGCGGATCCTCGGCGCCAGCCACGGCCGCTGCCAGCCGAACAGCAGGATCCCGTTGAGCAGGGCGGCGACCAGGCCGGTCCCGGAGAGGGCGACGATCAGCAGCGGAAGGCCCGCCTGGGCGTGGATCGCCAGGAGGAGCGCGGTCAGCGACCCGACGCTGCCGACGATCGACCACAGGCTGGTCACGTAGCTCGACTGGTAGGCCGACTGGACGACCCCGGCGACGCTGAGCGGCAGTCCCAGGACGAAGATGGCGATGAGCGTGACGGCGGCCGGTCCGGCCTCCGCGACGGCCCCGGTCGATCCGACGTTGAACAGCCGGCTCCAGGGGACCGTCGGGTAGGCCAGCAGGATGACGGCGGCGATGCCGAACGCGATCGCGGTCAGGATCAGCAGCGCGGTGGAGACGGCTCGCCGGGCCGTCTCGCGCTGGCCGCGACCGCTCGCGTCCGAGACGATCTGGAGGAGCCCGTTGCCGATCCCGAGGTCGAGCGGGCCCAGCACGGCGACCAGCGAGCTGATCGTGAGCCACATCCCGTAGCGCTCGGCCCCGAGGTAACCGACGACCAGCGGGACGCTGATGAACGAGATGGCGATCCCGACGGCCCGGGCGATGGTGCTGAGGAGCGTGGACCAGGCGATCCGTCGATACCGCTCGGCCGAGCGACCCTCCGCCGTCGACGTGTCGAACGGGCGGATCTGCAGGAACCGCCGCCACCGGGCGAGCCGCGCCAGCAGGGCCTGCCCGATCGATCTTCGGATGCCGGCCCGGTCGGTCATCGCTGACCGCCGCTCAGGCCGTCACCGCCAGGCGGGTCTCGTACCACTCGATGGTGCGCCTGAGCCCCTCCTCGAAACCGGTCTGCGCGACGAAGCCGAAGCGCTCCCGGGCCCGGCTCGTGTCGAGGGCCCGGCGCGGCTGGCCGTCCGGCTTGGAGGCGTCCCAGCGGAGCTCGCCCCGGAATCGGGTGAGCCGGGCGATGAGCTCGACGAGCTCGCGGATCGTGATCTCATGGCCGACGCCGAGATTGACCGGCTCGGCGCCGTCGTAGCGCTCGGCGCCCAGGACGATGCCCTCGGCCGCGTCGTCGACGTAGAGGAACTCCCGGGAAGCCGACCCGGTGCCCCAGACCTCGATGTGGTCGTCGCCACGCTCGCGGGCATCGACGCACTTCTTGATGAGCGCCGGGATGACGTGCGAGCTCGCCGGGTCGAAGTTGTCGCCCGGACCATACAGGTTGACCGGGATCAGGTAGATGGCGCCGAAGCCGTACTGCTCACGGTAGGCCTGGCCCTGGACGAGCAGCATCTTCTTGGCCAGGCCGTAGGGCGCGTTCGTCTCCTCCGGGTAGCCGTTCCAGAGGTCGTCCTCGTGGAACGGGACGGGGGTGAACTTGGGGTACGAGCAGACGGTCCCGATCGTCACGAACTTCGCGACCCCCGCGCGCCGCGCCGACTCGAGGAGCTCGATGCCCATGATCGCGTTCTCGTAGAAGAAGCGGCCCGGGTTCTCGCGGTTGGCGCCGATCCCCCCGACGACCGCCGCGAGGTGGATGACGAGCTCCGGCCGGCCGTCGGCGAGCGCCCGATCGACGCCGTCCCGCGTCCGCAGGTCGTAGGTCTCGCTGCGGGGCACGAAGATCTCCGTCGCCCCGGCGTCGCGGAGCCGGGCGACGACCCGCCGGCCGAGGAAGCCGCCGCCGCCGGTGACCATGACCCGGCGGCCGGGCCAGAAGGCGCTCACCGCGTCGTCCAGGCCTCCGCAGCGATGAGGTGCGCCGCTGGGTCGAGGCCGGCCTCGCGCAGGTCGGCCTCGAGCATGAGCCGGACGAGCTCGTGGAACGTCACGCTCGGCCGCCAGCCGAGCCGCTCGCGGGCCTTGGCGGCGTCGCCGCACAGCTCGTCGACCTCGGTCGGCCGGAAGTAGCGCTGGTCGATCTCGACGAAGTCCCGGTAGTCGCGGCCGACGAGCGCGAACGCCTCCTCGACGAACTCGCGGACCGCGTGCATCTCGCCGGTCGCGATGACGTAGTCCTCGGGCATCGCCTGCTGGAGCATCCGCCACATCGCCTCGACGTACTCGGGGGCGTAGCCCCAGTCCCGGCGCGCCTCGAGGTTGCCCAGGAAGAGCTTGCGCTCCGTGCCGGCGAGGATCGCCGCGATGCCCCGGGTGATCTTGCGCGTGACGAAGGTCGGCCCGCGCCGGGGCGACTCGTGGTTGAACAGGATCCCGTTGACCGCGAACAGGTCGTACGCCTCGCGGTACTGGACGGTCATCCAGTGGGCGAACACCTTCGAGACGGCGTACGGGCTGCGCGGGTAGAACGGGGTGCGCTCGGTCTGCGGCGTCTCGACGACCTTGCCGAACATCTCGCTGCTGCCGGCCTGGTAGAAGCGGACCGGCCAGTCGGCGTGGCGGATCGCCTCGAGCAGCCGGAGGGTGCCCATGCCGGTCGTGTCGGCGGTGAACTCGGGCATCTCGAAGCTCACCTTGACGTGGCTCTGGGCGCCCAGGTTGTAGACCTCGTCGGGCTTGATCCGGTTGAGCCAGGTGACGAGTGAGGAGGAATCGCTGAGGTCCGAGTAGTGGAGGAGGAAGCGGACCTCGCCCTCGTGCGGGTCGTGGTAGAGATGGTCGATCCGGCCGGTCGAGAACGAGCTCGAGCGCCGGATCAGGCCGTGGACCTCGTAGCCCTTCGAGAGCAGCAGCTCGGCGAGGTACGAGCCGTCCTGGCCGGTGACGCCGGTGATGAGCGCGCGCTTCGTCAACTCTCCTCCCGCACCGCTCGACAAGACCTCGCGACCGGGATCACGGCGCGGACCTGGAAGGCGCGGCCCCGAGCCGACCGTCGGTGGGCGCGAGTATAGCGGGGGGAGGCCGTCAGCTCGCGGCGTCGTACGTGACGTTCGTCCCCGTCGGCACGACCTGGATGAAGATCCGCCCGCGGACGAGCGTGACCTCCTTCCCGCTCGCGTCGTAGAAGCGGGTCAGGTCCCCGTCGCTCGACTTGCGCCACGTCCCCGGGATCGCCCTGCCGTCGCGGAACACGATCGCCTTGCCCGAGCCGATCAGGGCCAGGACCGGACGGGCGTAGCCGGGCTCCGATTCAGGGTCGATCGAGAGGGCCATGAACAGCACGACGACGTTCCGGGCGGTGACGCGTGAACCGTCGAGCGCGTCGTACTGGGCCCGCCCGGCGACCGAGCGGAGGTAGCTGTCGCTGGCGGCGTCGTACGCGTAGCTCGTCGTGCCGGTGTTGTACGGGATGTTGATCGAGCCGTGCGACGGGCGCTGGCTGGCCGGCAGGTCGTCGGCGAACGGGCGCGACGGGAGGCCGCCGACCATGGAGCCTGGATCGCCATGGGCCGCGGCGACCGACCACATCGCGGCCGTCG
>JAPVSP010000392.1:0-3461 GCA_047519685.1 Chloroflexota bacterium | reverse complement strand
GACGAACGTGAGCTTGTCGCGGCCGGCCTTCGCGAGGGCCCCGATCGCCAGGCCGAGCGACAGCCCCGGGTTCGTCGCGGGGTCCGTGCCGCCGCATGCCTCGAGCATCGCGGTCGCCGAGCCGAGCAGGGGGTCCAGGTCGATGCCGATGAGCGAGGCGGGCATCAGCCCGACGTACGTGAGCGCCGAGTACCGCCCGCCGATGTCGCGCGGGTTGAGGAAGACCTCGCGGAGGTCGTCGCTGTGGGGGATCGCCTCGAGGCTCCTGCCCGGGTCGGTGATCGCCGCCATGAGCGTCCCGGGCGACTCGTCGTGCGCCCCGCGGGCATCGAGCGCGGCCCGGATGCGCGCCCAGGCATCTGCCTGGAACGCGAGAGGCTCGGTCGTCGTGCCCGACTTGGTCGCCACGATGAACAGCGTGGCGAGCGGATCGAGGTCGTCGACGGTCGCCGCCACCGCGGCCGGGTCCGTGGAGTCGAGGATCCTGAGCGTGAGCCAGTCGGGCGTCGTCCCGAACACCCGGTGGAGCACGTCAGGGGCGAGGCTGCTGCCGCCCATCCCGGCGACGATCGCCGCCGCGAACCCGTCGTTCCGCGCGTCGTCGCCGAACGCCTCGAGGGCCGGGACCTGCAGCGCGAAGTGGCCGGGTGCGTCGAGCCAGCCGAGGCGCTCCGAGATCGCCTCGGCGACGCGCTCGTCGTTCGTCCAGAGCGTCGTGTCCCGATCGACCAGCCGGCCCGCCCAGCGCCCGGCGACGGCGCGGCTGATGGCGGCGTCGTAGGCCGCCCGGTCGGCGGGACCCGGGATGCTCACGGTCATCCCGGCCGGGCCTGGTCGCAAGTCGGTCATCGATGGTCTCCGGGCTCCGTGGCGTGTCCATGTCGAGGGGCGCCCGGGACGGCGTGGGCTCCCGAGGGAAGGGGCGCCACCCCTGCGTCGTGGAGTCTACGCAGGTTCCCGGCAGGTCGGCGGCGATGGCTCCGCCAGATCCCGCCGACGGTCGGCGGCGCCTCAGGCGCGTCCGCTCTCCTCGGCCTCGATCGCCAGGACCTTGGCCAGCCGGCGCTCATGGCGCGGCTCGGCGCTGAACCGCGCGCCGACGAACGCGGTGAGGCACCCCCAGGCCGGCTCCGGGCCGATGACCCGGGCGCCGAGGCACAGCACGTTCAGGTCGTCGTGCTCGACGCCCTGTCGGGCCGAGTACGGGTCGTGGCAGATCGACGCCCGGATCCCCCGCATCTTGGAGGCGGCGACGGCCGCCCCGACGCCGCTGCCGCAGACGAGGATCCCGCGGTCGGCCAGCCCGTCGCGGATGGCCTCGCCCAGCCGCCGGCTGTAGTCGGGGTAGTCGTCGCCCGGATCGGAACCGTCACCGCCGAGGTCGATCGCCTCGTGGCCCAGGCCGGAGCCCGCCAGCCGCGCCAGCAGCTCGTCCTTGAGCGCGGCGCCGGCGTGGTCGGCGGCGAACGCGATGCGCATCGAATGTCCCTCCGTCGGCTCAGTCGCGGCCCGGCACCGGCGGGGTCGGGACGCGCCCTCGGAGCCCTTCGCGGACGACCCGGCGGCCGACGGCGGCGACCCGATCGACGGTGAAGCCGAGCTCGCGGAAGATCGTGGCGCCCGGGGCGGAGGCGCCGAAGTGGTCGATGGCGATGATGGCGCCCTCGTCGCCGACCCAGCGCTCCCAGCCGAGCGGGACGCCGGCCTCCACAGCCACTCGCTTGCGGACGGCCCTCGGGAGGACGGCCTCGCGATCGCCCGGGTCCTGCGCCTCGAAGCGCTCCCAGCAGGGCAGGCTCACGACCCGCGTCGCGATGCCCTCGGCCTCGAGCGCCTCGGCGGCGCCGAGCGCGAGCTGGAGCTCCGAGCCGGTCCCGATGAGGATGAGCTCGGGGGGTTCGCCGGCGGGCTCGCCGGATGCCTGGCGCAGGACGTAGCCGCCCTGCCGCATGCCGGCGGCGGCCAGCTCGGCCGTGCCCGGGAGCGTCGGGAGCCTCTGTCGCGTGAGGGCCAGGGCGACCGGGCCACGCGGCCCGAGACCCCCGCCCGCGCTCCCTCGCTCGACGGCGAGCGTCCAGGCCGCGCTGGCCTCGTTCGGGTCGCCCGGCCGGACGAACCAGAGGTTCGGGATCGCCCGGAGCGCCGCGTAGTGCTCGACCGGCTGGTGCGTCGGCCCGTCCTCGCCCAGCCCGACCGAGTCGTGGGTCCAGACGTAGATCACGTGCAGCCCGGCCAGGGCCGCCAGCCGGACCGAGCCGCGCATGTAGTCGCTGAAGGTCAGGAACGTGCCGGCATAGGGCAGGAAGCCACCGTGGTAGGCGATCCCGTTGGCGATCCCGCCCATCGCGTGCTCACGGACGCCGAAGCGCAGGTTGCGGCCCGCCTCGGCGGCGCTGAAGTCGGGCGCGCCCTTGATGTCCGTCAGGTTCGACTCGGACAGGTCGGCGGCGCCGCCGAACAGCTCGGGGAGGGGACCGCTGAGCGCGTTGATGGCGGCCTGGCTGACCTGGCGGGTCGCCGCGCCGTCGCCCGCCGCGAAGTGCGGCAGCCCGTCCGCCCAGCCCGCCGGCAGCTCGCGCGCGAAGCGTCGACGGAACTCGGCCGCGCGCTCCGGATGGGCCTCCGAATACCGCTCGAAGCGCGCCTCCCAGTCGGCGACGAGCGCCTCGCCGGCGGGCACCGCGCGGCGCAGGTGCTCGAGGGCTGCCGCCGGCTCCAGGAAATGGGCGTCGGGATCCCAGCCGTAGGCCTCCTTCGTGAGCCGGACCTCCTCCTCCCCGAGCGGCTGCCCATGTGCCTTCTGACTGTCCTGCCGGTTGGGGCTGCCGTACCCGATGTGGGTCCGGACGGCGATGAGCGACGGTCGCGGATCGCGCCGAGCGGCCTCGATCGCCGCCGCGATCGCCTCGATGTCGTTGCCGTCGGCGACCCGCTGGGTGTGCCAGGCGTAGGCATCGAACCGCTCGAGGACGTCCTCGCTGAAGGCCATCGCCGTCGGGCCGTCGAGCTGGATGTGGTTGTCGTCGTAGAGCATCACGAGCCGCCCGAGCCGGAGATGGCCGGCGAGCGAGGCGGCCTCGGAGGCGATCCCCTCCTGCAGGTCCCCGTCCGAGCAGATGCCGTACGTCCAGTGGTCGACGATCTGGTGGCCGGGCCGGTCGAACTCGGCCGCCAGCCGGCGCTCGGCGATCGCCATGCCGACGGCGTTCGCGAAGCCCTGGCCGAGCGGCCCGGTCGTGGCCTCGACACCCGGCGTCAGACCGGACTCAGGATGGCCCGGCGTGATCGATCCCCACTGGCGGAAGGACTCGAGGTCCTCCAGCGACACCGCGTAGCCGGTCAGGTGCAGGAGCGAGTAGAGGAGCATGGACGCGTGGCCGGCCGAGAGCACGAACCGGTCGCGGTCGGGCCAGTCCGGCCGGGTCGGCGCGTGGCGCAGGAACCGCGTCCAGAGCGTGTAG
>JAPVSP010000391.1:0-8690 GCA_047519685.1 Chloroflexota bacterium | reverse complement strand
CGCCTCCGCCGCCCGCCGCCGCGCTGACCGCGCTCGTCAGCGTCGAGACGCCGGGCGACCTGGTCGTGCTCGCCGACACGACGTCGAGCGAGGCCGGCCTCACCGCCCAGGTCGACGTCCCGGATCGGCCTGGCCTGTACCGCCTGGTGACGACCCTCCACGACGCCACGGGCGTCGCCTTCGATGTCGCGACCCAGCGTCGTGTCCCCGCGCTCGACGTCCGGGTCACCGCGTCGCTGTCGGTGGCCATCGCCGCACCGTCGAGCCTGATCGTCGCGGCGGCCGCGGCGACCGCGCTGCCGCTCACCGTCGCGAACACCGGCTCGCTTGCCTGGCAGCAGCCGCCCCCGACGAACCGGCGCGCCGACGGCGGCGCCCCGGAATCGGCCGACCCGATCGTGCTCGGTCACTGGCTGAGCCTCGGGAGTGCGACCGCCGACGTCCCGGCTTCGCCCTGGACGCCGGTCTCGGTGGCGCCCGGCCGCGTCACCTCCGCCACGCTGCCGCTGGTCGCCCCCTCGACCCCCGGCCAGTACCTGCTCCTGCTCGACGTCGTCAGCCCGATCTACGGCTCCTTGACCTCGGCGGGCAGCGCGCCCGCCGAGGTTCGAGTGACGGTCGGTCCGGCGCCCCCGCTGGATTCGAACCCGGGGCGCTGAACACGCAGTCCGGCCGGTCGTGTCAGGCCGCGCTTCCGCCTCGCCGAGGAGCGGGTCAGGACGGCAGGCGACGGGTGCGCGCCTGGGCCTCGGGGCGGGTGCGTGACGGTTTGCCTACCGCCTCGGTCTGCTCCGCGTCCACCGTCTGGCAACACCTGCTGCCCTGCTCAGGCGTCGCGGACGGTCGGCACGTGCGAAACGACGCTCCGCGGGCCGCTCCGAGCCGCCCGGTCTGATTCCGTCACGCCGCTTCCTCCTCTGGCGCGAGCGAACGGGCCTCCGGTCCGGCCGCCACGACCGACGGCCGGGGGGCGTGGGTGGCGAAAAGGACGAGCCCCGAGGCGGAGCCGGCGACCGCGATGAGGCCCCAGCCGGGAAGGAAGTCACCGACCGAACGCAGCGTCGCCGCACCACCCACGGTCGCGACCCAGGCCGCGACGCCGAGCGCGGCCCCGATCTGGCGGAACATCGTCTGGGCGCCGACCCCGGTGGCGAGGCGGGCGGGCAGGAGCCCCGCGACCGCGATCGCGGTGAGCGCGGGCAGGGCCAACCCGATCCCGGTGCCGCCGATGAGCTGCCCGGGTAGGAAGTCGCGGAAGTACGACGGCTCGGATCCCAGGTGGGTCGTGAGCCACAGCGCTCCCGCGGCGATGAGGAATCCGCCAACGCCACCCACGCGACCAGGACCGAACCTGCTGGCGAGGCGACCGGCGAGTCCGGCGAAGACCGCCGCTACCACTGGTCCGGGGACGAGCGCCATCCCGGCCGCGAGGACGGGGTAGCGCCAGACGCCCGTCAGGAACAGGACGTTGCCGACGAGCTGCACGGCGAATGCCGCGGAGAACAGCAGCGTGGCCAGGCTGGCGAGGGCGAACGAGGGGACGGCCAGCATCGGCAGCTCGACGATGGGCGCCGGGTGCCGGGCCGAGCGCAACAGGAAGGCAGCCAGGAGCAGCGCGCTCGCCACGACGGCGCCCGCGACGCGCAGGTCCCAACTCCAGGCCGGGCCCTCGCTCAACGCGAGCGTGAGAAGCCCGATCGAGAGCATCAGGAGGCCGGCCCCCACCACATCCGGCAACCGCCGCTCCGTGTCGTCGCGGATCTCGGCGACGAGGCGCGGCAGGAGCACGAGAGCGGCGATCCCGAGCGGCAGGTTGACGAGGAAGATCCAGCGCCAGCTGACCTGGGTGAGGAGACCACCGAGCACCGGACCGGCCGCCGCCCCGACGCCCCCGATGGCGGCCCAGGCGCCGATCACCGTGGCGCGTCGCTGAGGTGGGAAGACGGGGATGATGACCCCCAGCGAGTTGGGCGTCATGACCGCGCCGCCGGCGCCCTGGATGACCCGGGCGGCGATGAGGAACCCGAGCGAGCCGGCCACAGCCGACAGCCCCGATCCGGCCAGGAACAGGACGAGCCCGATCATGAACAGGCGGCGTCGGCCATACAGGTCGCCCAGCCGACCGGCCGGGACGAGCAGCGCGGCGAACACGATCGCGTACGCGTTCAGCACCCAGGCGAGCTCGGACAGCGAGGCGCCCGCGAACTCGCGGCGCATCGCCGGGAAGGCGATGTTGACGATGAACAGGTCGAGGATCGACTCGAAGACGCCCACCGCGACGACGAGGAACGCTCGCCACGGCCGGGCTCCGCTGGGCGAGCTCATGACCCGACCCGGGCCGCCAGGAGGCCGTGATCGCCGGCCACCGCCCGCTCGAGCCGAACACGGTCGCGACCCACCACGACCAGGGCGTCGTCCGGCGCCAGCCGGCGAGCGAGCGCGAGCCCGATCCCAGACCCGCCGCCGGTGATGAGGATCCGCCGATCCCGCAGCTCCATGGCCGTTCCTTTCCCGACACCTCACGCGGTTCCGATATCCCTGAGATACTAGACGTCGGGAGTATGACTGGTATCCTTCGGATATGCAAGCGACGCACAGCTACCCGCACTTCTGTCCTCTGGCCCGCGCGCTCGAGCGCCTGGGTGAGCGCTGGGGCCTGCTGATCGTGCGTGACCTGCTGGAGGGCGACCAGCGATTCACCGACCTCGAGCGGAGCTGCGGCGGTATCACGCCGCGTCAGCTGAGCGCCCGCCTGCGCCAGCTCGAGGAGGCCGGCATCGTCGAGCGGCACCGCGAGCCAGGCCGACGGGAAGTCTGGTATCGGCTCAGCCCCGCCGGCCGCGATCTCCGCGGAGCGGTCGAATCACTGCTCCTCTGGGGCGTGCAGCATGGTCCCCGTCCTCCCGCCGAGGGCGAGCCGGTCCGGGCATTCCACGTGGTGAACGGCACGCGCCTTGCACTGGAGGCGATCGCCTTCCGACCCGCGGCTCCCGTCCGCTGGACGCTGGGGTTTCCTCAGGAGCCGCACACCCTTCGCTTCGATGGCACAAGGTGGTCGCTCGCGCCCGGCGCCGATCCCGACGCCGACGTGGTCGTGGAGACGACACCGCGCGACTGGGCCCGGCTCGTCATGACGCCGCGCGGGGGCGGGCGCAGGGCCGACGCGCTGCGGCTCCGTGGGCAGCCCGCGCGGGTGGAGGAGTTCCGGGCGGCCTTTCGCATCTCGTCGTAGGTTGCAGCGATCCCGTGGACCGGGCCCGGTCGTGGGCGAGACCGACAAGGGATGATCGGGGAGCCGGGGTATCGCCGGTCGCCGCCTCAGGGCGCAGTCGAGCCGTCGCCGTCAGCTGCCGTCCCCGGCCCGTGGACGTGAGGGAGAGGTGGCTTCCCCTCCTGACGTCGGCCAAGCACGGGTGATCAGCCGAACCCCGCGCTGCCAGGTCAGGTAGGACCATGCCCAGCCGAGCAGCACGAGCAGCCGGTTCCGATAGCCGATCAAGTAGGCGATGTGCACACCAAGCCAGGCCGCCCAGGCCACGGGACCGGCGAGGTGCACCGGCCCGATCCGGGCGACCGCCGCCGCCCGGCCGATCGTCGCCATGACGCCCCTGTCTCGGTAGTGGAACGGGCGCGCCTGCAGCCCGTCGATCGCGCGCCAGATGTTCTCCGCGGCCGCTCGGCCTTCCTGGATCGCGACCGGCGCGATCCCCGGCAGCGGTCGACCGTCAGCGCCGGTGACGAGCGCCAGGTCGCCGACGACGGAAGCCTCCGGGTGTCCGGTCAGTGAGAGGTCGGGCTCGACCGGGATCCTGCCGAGGCGGTCGAGCGCGACACCGAGCGCCCGACCCAGCGGCGAGACCTCGACGCCCGCCGCCCACATCAGAGTGCTGCTGCGGATCTCGCCGTCGCGCAGGGTCACCCCTCTCGGCGTCACGTTCGTGACGAGCGCGCTGGTCCGGACCTCGACGCCGAGCCGCATGAGCGCCCGCTCGGCCTTCTCGGAGAGATCGGGCGGAAAGGTCGGCAACAGGCGCGGGCCGCCCTCGCAGAGGACGACCCGGGCCTGGCGTGTGTCGATCGAATGGAACTCGCGGGCGAGCGTGTGGCGCGCGATCTCCGCGATCGCGCCCGCGAGCTCGACGCCCGTCGGGCCGCCGCCGACGACGACGAACGTCAGGAGCGCCGCCCGGTCCGCAGGGTCCGAGGCCCGCTCGGCCTCCTCGAACGCGATCAGGATCCGCCGCCGGATCTCGAGCGCATCGTCGAGGGTCTTGAGGCCCGGGGCCAGCGCCTCCCACTCCGGATGCCCGAAGTAGCTGTGCCGCGCTCCGGCGGCCAGCACGAGGTGGTCGTATCCCACGGTGCTGCCATCGGCGAGGACGACGTGCCGCTGCTCGAGATCGATCGAGACGACTTCGCCCCGGATCACCCGCACGTTGGGCTGCCGGCCGACGATGTGGCGGATCGGCTGGGCGATGTCGCCTGGTGAGAGCGCGGCGCTCGCGACCTGGTAGAGGAGGGGCTGGAAGAGGTGGTAGTTCTCCCGGTCGATGATGGTCAGCTCGACCGGCCGCCGCGCGAGCGCCTTTGCCGCGTTGAGCCCGGCGAAGCCGGCCCCGACGACCACGATGCGAGGCCGCCCGGATGGCGGCGCTGACCCGCCCATCACGACGCGACCCGGGGGTCTGGCACGACCGAGACGGAGCTGAGCAGCCCGAATCCCTCTCGCGCCTGCGGAACCTGCGGCCGCCAGTCGGTCACCTCCCGGAAGCGGCGGTTGGAGACGCGCTGGCTGCGTCCGGTCAGCTCGGCCATCTCGGCTCCGACGGACATCCGGACGAACGGCCCCGGGATCCTCCACAGCCGGGTGCGGGCGACGGCGCCGGCGAGGGCCGTCGCGAACTCCGCGCGCCGCAGCGGCTCGTCGTCGACGACGTCGTATACGCCGGACGGGGCGGAGGTCGCGGCGGCGACCAGCGCGGCCGCGGCGTCGTCGACCCAGGTCGACGCCTGGAAGGCCTCGCCGCGACCGGAGATCGCCGCGAAGCCGCGCCGGGCGTAGGCGAGGAGCTCCTGCGTCTGCGGGGACGTCGGCCCGTAGAGGGTGCCGATCCGGAGGGCGACGCCGCGGCCGCCCGCGGTGGCGAACCGGGCGACCTCGGCCTCTGCCTCGAGCGTGGAGCGCGTGCGCGGGGTGGGGTCCGGCTCCGTCGTCGAGGCGTCGATCCAGCCGTCGCCCCGGTCGGGGTAGATGAGGGTGATGCTGGGATAGACGAACGCGCCGACCCCTTCGGCGAGTGCCGCATCGACGAGGAGACGGGTCGCCTCGCGCCGGAGACGGTCATTCACGGTCCACGATCCAGGCTTCTTCATCGCGCTCGTCGCCGGGATGTGGGTCGCGAGATGAAGGATCGCGTCGGCTCCGCGGACCGCCCCGGACACGCTCGACGGGTCGAGGAGATCGAACACGATGGGTTCGGCACCGAGCGCCCGGAGGAGCTCCTCGCCCCGGGGCGAGCGGGCGAGGGCGCGCACCCGGTGCCCGTCGAGGACCAGTCGACGAACGACCGGCTGGCCGAGTACGCCCGTTCCACCGGTGACGAGGATGTTCATGGCTGGCGTGTCTCCCTGACGTGCTCCTGGAGCCAGGGCACGGCCTTCTCGACGGCGCTCGGATTGGATCCGGCAAGCGCGACGGCGAGCGAGGTGAGCGTCACGGATGCGAGCTGGGCGCGCCAGGCGACCTCGGCTCGCCCCATGGCGGCATGGATGAGGCAGGGGAGGCGATAGGCCGACGGCGCGAGAGCAGCCGGACCACGCATGCGGATCTCCGTGCAGCGAAACGCCGGCTCCGGCCCATCGATCGCCCGGACGATGTCCAGGAGCGTCACGCCGTCGGGTGATCGGGCGAGGCGGAAGCCGCCCCTCGGGCCGGGCACGGAGGCGAGGATGCCGGCCCGCACGAGGACCTGGAGATGCTTGAGAAGGTAGCTCTCGGAGATGCCGTGGAACTCCGCCAGGTCCGCGCCGCTCAGGACGGTCCCGGGCGGCACGCCGGCCAGGACGACTGCGCTGTGCGCGGACCACTCGACGCCTTGGCTCAGCTTCACGGCTATTCGAAGATAGATACTATCCTGGATACTGTCAATCTAGGTCTCGCCGAACACGCGTCACGCTCGCGTTCGGGGTCAGCCGGAGTCGACCGAACGATGGGCCCCGGCTGCCGGATCGGCGAGCGGACTCAGACTGCGACCGCCTCGCTGCCGACGACGACATCGAGGAAGCGGGGGGTGGGCGTGCCGACTAGTAGCGGCTCGACCCTCGCCCATACCTCGGCACGCTCCGGGCTGGTGTGCATGGCCATGAACGACGCCTCGCTCTCGTGCTCGACGATCGCCCAGTAGCCACCCGCCTCGTCACGGGCCTTCAGGAGTCGCCGCGAGATGAACCCTGGGAAGCGCTCGTACACGCGGTTCGACCACTCGAACCACTCCCGGAACTTCTCGTCCCTGCCGGCATCGATCGGCGGGAATTCGACGAGGTTGATGAACATCGCTCGCCTCCACACGGACCTGGCTTGTGGCCCCGACTGGTTCGCTTCCGGCGATGCCGCCGCCGGGCGTCACTCGGCGTGCTCGTGCGCTTCGCCATGCGCCTCATGTGGACCGGCCGAGGCGCACGAGTAGAGCTTGTGGGACCAGACCTCGAGCCCGAGCATCGCCTCCACGTACTCGCGGGCGGACGCGACGCTCTCGTCGGCGTGGGGCTTCAGGGTCATCGCTCGCCCGAACCGCTCGAGGACCTCGTGGCGGACCTTCTCGGTGAGCACCTGGACCAGCTCGTCGGGCGAGCCCGACTCGATCGCCCGCTCGGCGACCGGCACGACCGGCCCGAACCCGAGACCCGCCGGCTTGAGGCCGGTGTACGGGGCGCCCTCGCCGGCGCGGTGGACGCGGACCGCCGCCTCGTAGAAGTACAGGTCGGCGACCTCGTTCGCCGCGGCGTTGCCATCGTGGGCGGCGAGCGTCCGCTCGAACGCCGCGAGGACCTCGGCCTCTCCATCGGTCTTCACGTACGGGAGGATGAGCTTCGGGTCGCGCTCGCTCAGGGCCCGCCTCGCAGCCAGGACGACCGGACCATCCATCGAGTCACAGTGCGGAGGCATCCGACGATCTCCTTTCGGGTACGGCTTCAGGCGCCCGAGGGCGCCACGGTCACGGCCTGGGGTAGGGCGTCGCCCTCGGCGACGGTCGCCGGGCGGCGGTGGCGGAGCTTCGCCAGAAGGTCGCCGAGCACGATCGCCCCACCGGCCAGGAAGGCGAGGTCGCCGGGCAGCCGCAGCCACTGGAAGACGACGACCCCCTCGTAGAAGGCGAGGCTGCGGGCGTAGCCGTAGCCGTGCTCGATGACGGCCGCCAGCTGGGCGATCCCGACCGGCAGCAGGTTGAGCACCAGCCAGAGCACGATCGAAGCGTTGAAGAGCACGAGGGCGCGGAGCGGCCAGCGGTCGCTCCAGTGGCGGTCTGGCACCATCCCCCGGACCGCCAGGTAGAGGAGGCCGAGCGCGAGCAGTCCGAACGCCCCGAACATGGAGGCGTGGGCGTGAGCCGAGGTCAGGAACGTGCCATGCTCGAAGTAGCTCACGATCGGCGGGTTGATGATCCCGCCCATGACACCCGCCCCCACGAAGTTCCAGGCGGACGCCGAGACGATGAAGTAGAAGGCGCTCCGCTGCGGGAAGCGCTCACCGGCGGCCCGGATCGCGCGGTACTCCTGCCAGGCCCGAACCGCCAGGACCCCGAGCGGGATGACCTCGAGGATGCCGAACAGCGCCCCGAGCGCCAGCCACATCGCCGGCTCGCCGACCCAGTAGAAGTGATGGCCGGTCCCGATGAGCCCGGCGCCGAAGACCAGGATCAGCTCGAAGTACACGACGCGCTCCACCAGACGACGCGACAGGAGCCCGATCCGCATCAGCGCGTAGCCGATGGCCGCCACGGTGAAGAACTCGAACGTGTTCTCCACCCACAGGTGGACGACCCACCAGCGCCAGTAGTCGGTGATCGTGGGGCTCGGGTTGATGTCCCCGATCGGGATCATCCCGAAGGCGTAGACGAGGCCGATGGCCGCCGCGCTGTAGAGGAGCAGGCCCTCGATGCTGCCGAAGGCCCGCATCCGGCGCAGGCCCGGCCAGAAGGCTCGGCCGAGCACCGCGGCCCACAGGAGCAGGCCGCCGAAGAGCGCGATCTGGAACAGCCGCCCGAGCTGGATGTACTCGAGGCCCTGGTTGCCGACCCAGAACCAGGCGGCCCCGAGATCGACCTTCACGCCCAGCCACAGGCCGATCGAGGAGCCGACGACGACCGCCACGACCGCGGCGAGCAGGACGTTCGAGAGGAGGCGCTGATGGCGCGGCTCGCGCCCGCCGATGAGGGGCGCGAGGAAGAGCCCGGCCCCCAGCCAGGCCGCGGCGATCCAGGCGATCGCGAGCTGGAGGTGCCAGCCCTTCAGGACGTTGAAGGGCAGGACCCCGGCCAGATCGATCCCGAAGAGACCGGTGCGCTCGGCGTAGTAGTGGGCCATCAGGGCGCCGAGCAGCCCCTGGCCGATGAGCAGGGCCGGGACGAGCAGGAACCAGCCGGCCGTCGCGCGCTGGCTCGGCGTCAGTGGCTCGTCCACGGGCACCGTCG
>JAPVSP010000390.1:0-2884 GCA_047519685.1 Chloroflexota bacterium | reverse complement strand
GCGCTCGACCGGATCGAGCGCGAGACCGGCCCGCTGGCGGACCGGCCGGTGCTGGTCGTGGGCGCGGGTCGGATGGGCCGCCTGGCCGCGCTCGGCGCGGCGCGCCGCCGCGCCCGGGTGATGGTCGCCAACCGGAGCGCCGAGCGTGCCGCCGCGCTTGCCGACGACGTCGACGGACACGCCGTGCCATACGGGCCGAGCGCCCCCCTGCCGGAGGTCGACGGTGTCATCGTCGCCATCTCGGCCCGCTGGACGCTCGGGCCGGGCGCGACGGCCGCGCTGCTGGACCGCCGAACACCGACGGTGGACCTGTCGTCTCCGCCGGCGCTCGACCCTCGGCTTCGCGCCTCGCTCGGAGCGCGCTACGTCTCGGTCGACGACCTGGCCCGCGGGCCGCAGGACGAGCTCCGGGCCCGACTTCGATCGCGGATCGCGCGCCTGCTCGAGGAGTCGGACGCGGAGTTCGGGCACTGGGTCCGAGCGCGGACGGCCGTCACGGCGATCCAGGCGCTGACGGACCAGGCGGAGTCTCGCCGCGCGGCCGAGGTGGAGCGCCTCCTCCGACGGCTCCCCGATCTCGAGGCCCACGATCGCGACCTCGTCGAGCAGATGAGCCGGCGGCTGGTGGCCGGGCTGCTCCATGCGCCCCTGGCGACGCTGCGCGAGGACGAGAGCGGTGAACGCGAGCGCGCCGCTCGCGAGCTCTTCGCCCTCTGACGGCTGCGACGATGGACGACCGCGTCCCGATCCGGATCGGCACCCGAGCGAGCGCGCTGGCGCTCGTCCAGGCGCGCTGGGTCGCGGGCCGGCTCGAGGAGGCGGGCACCCCGACGATCCTGGTCCTCGTCCGCACGGCCGGCGACCTCCGGGCGCCCGACAGCGCCTGGGGCGAGGGTGCGTTCGTGACCGCCATCGAGGCCGCGCTCCTCGACGATCGGATCGACGTCGCGGTCCACAGCGCGAACGACGTCCCCACCGCCGAGGACCCGCGGCTGGTCATCGCCGTCGGCGCCGGCGCTCGGGCCACGCAGGTGTTCGACTCGTGGGCCGGCGGCCTGAGCCCCTTCGACTATGATCGATCCGTGCTGCCGTGGATGCGCCGCCTGTTCGACGGCCTCCGGCCGCTCGGGGTCCCGACCATCCACTGCGGCGGCCACGTGTTCGATCTCGGCCATGGGGTGCCGCCGGGGACGGATCCGGACGACCTGGCGCGCCTGGTCGACCTCGTCCACGAGGCGACCGCCGACCGAGCCGCGACCCCCTGGGCACGGATGACCACCGAGCCCGCCACCGCGGGGACCCCCCGATGACCGTCGACGCCGTCCTGCTCATGGCCTACGGCAGCCCCGACCGTCTCGAGCAGGTCGAGGCCTACTACACGGACATCCGGCGCGGCAGCCCGCCGCCGCGACCGCTGCTCGACGAGCTCCTGGGACGGTACCGCGCGATCGGGGGCGGGTCACCACTCTCGCGGATCGTCGAACGGCAGCGAGCCGCCCTCGAGGCGGCCCTCGCGGAACGGGGCGCCCCCCTCCCCGTGTACGCCGGGATGAAGCACATCGATCCGTTCATCGGCGACGTCGTGCGCCGGATGGCCGCCGACGGGGTCGAGCGGTTCGTCGCCATCGCCCTCGCGCCGCAGGCCTCCTCGATGAGCAGCGCGACCTACCGCAGGGCGGTCGAGGCCGCCCTGGAGGAGCTCGGCGCCGGCGCCCCGGAGGCGATGTTCATCGAGTCCTGGCACGATCAGCCGCGCTTCATCGAGGCGCTCGCGGCGAAGACGGGCGAGGCCCTCGCGCGCTTCGACGACCCCACCCGGCCCCGGGTCGTGTTCACGGCTCACAGCCTGCCCGCCCGGATCCTCGGCGCCGGCGACCCGTACCCGGTCGAGCTGGCCGGGACGGCTCGCCTGGTCGCCGGACGGCTTGGTCTGTCGGGCTATGCCTTCGCCTTCCAGAGCGCCGGTCGGACCGACGAGGCCTGGCTGGGCCCCGATCTCCGAGACGAGATCCGCCGCCTGGCCTCGGAGGGCGTGCGCGAGCTCGTGGTCTGCCCCGTCGGCTTCGTCGCCGACCACCTCGAGGTGCTCTACGACATCGACATCGAGGCCCAGGCCGTGGCCCGCGAGGCGGGCGTCCGGCTCGAACGGGCGGCCACGATGAACGACGACCCCACCTTCATCGCCGGGCTCGCGGACCTCGTGGGCGCCGCCCGGCCTGGACCGGCCGGCGTCGCCTGAGCGGCCCGGGAAGGAGACGACGATGGCGCTCCAGTCGATCCCCGCGGCGGCCCCGGGCGAGCACCCCGGCACGCTGCCGGTCGGCTCCGTGCGGGCCGAGGGCTACGTCTACGGCCGTGCGCCGATGCTCGTGTACTGGGAGACGACCCTCGCCTGCGGCCTTGCGTGCCGACACTGCCGCGCGTCGGCGATGGCCGACCGGAGCCCGCTCGAGCTGACGACGGCCGAGGGCCTCCGCCTCCTCGACGACATCACCGGTTTCGGGCGCCCGTACCCGCACGTCGTCTTCACCGGCGGCGACCCGCTCCTCCGGCCCGACCTCGTCGAGCTGGTCGAGGGGGCGACGGCCCGCGGGATCGGGGCGTCGCTCGCGCCGGCCGCGACCGGCCTCCTCACGAAGGAGGCCCTGGAGCGGCTGCGCGCGGCCGGGGTCCAGAACATCTCGCTCAGCGTCGACGGCTCCACGGCCGACATCCACGACCGCTTCCGCGGCGTCCCGGGCACCTTCGACACGACCCTCATCTCGGCGCGCTGGGCGCGCGAGGCCGGCCTGCCGATCCAGGTCAACACGCTGATCACCGACGAGACCTTGCCCGACCTGCCGGCGATCTACGAGCTGATGAAGACGCTCGACATCATGCGCTG
>JAPVSP010000389.1:0-3847 GCA_047519685.1 Chloroflexota bacterium | reverse complement strand
GCCGACGGCGCGTGCCTGAGCTGTCACGCGTCCGACCGGGGCGCCGAGGGAGGGTCTCGATGAGCCGCCCAGGCGCGGGGAGCGTCGTCGCGGCCGACCCGGACGCGTCCGGCGAGGGAGGCCGAGGCGCGGGGACCGTTAGGGTGTCCCGCCGCCGGCTGTTGCGGTTCGGGCTGGCGGTCCTGCCCGGCCTGCTCGGTGCCCGCCTGCTCTCGCGGTGGGCCCCCTCGCTCGGCGGGGACACGGCGCTCGCGGCAGCCGCACCTGGGTCCGCGGCGTCGGTGGCGCAGCCTGCCTGGGCGTTCGTCTGCGACACGAGCGCCTGCGTCGGCTGCGGGCTCTGCGTCCGGGCCTGCAAGGTGGAGAACCATGTGCCCGAGAGCCCGGAGTTCAACCGGACCTGGGTGGAGCGACACGTGATCGCGACGGATGGGACGCCGTTCGTCGACTCTCCCGAGGGTGGCATCGACGGCTTCCCGCCCGGATCCACGGCCCCCGGCGCGTCGGGCCTGGAGGTCCAGCGGGCCTTCTTCGAGCCCCGGCTCTGCATGCAGTGCGAGGCTGCGCCCTGCGTCTCGGTCTGCCCGGTCGGCGCCACGTACAGGACGGCGGACGGCGTCGTGCTCGTCGACCATGAGCGCTGCATCGGCTGCGGGTACTGCGTCGTGGCCTGCCCGTACGGCGCCCGGTACATCGTGCCGAGCGGCGGCGAGACCCCGGCGGGCATCGCCGGCGTGGCCGACAAGTGCACCTGGTGCTACCACCGCATCAGCCGTGGGCAGGACCCGGCCTGCGTCGAGGTCTGCCCGGTCGGCGCCCGACTGTTCGGCGACCTCAACGATCCGGACAGCCGCGTGAGCGGACGGCTCCGTGAGGGGGGCGCGGAGGTCCTGAAGCCCGGGCTCGGGACGAAGCCGCGGGTCTACTACCTCGGTCTCGACGGCGAGGTGGAGTGATGAGCCTCCATGTCGCCGGCCGCGACATCCCGGCCGACCCGCGGCTCGTCTGGCAGGTCCTCCACGCCGAGGCCGGGCGCCTGACTCGCTCGCTGTGGCTCTGGTTCGGTTTCCTGGGCGTCCTCGTCCTCTTCGGCGCCGTCGGGGCGGCGCGCAGCCTGTTCCCGGGGGACAAGGGCCTGGGGACGACGCCGACCGCCGAGTGGGGCCTCCTCATCGTCGGCTACGTGTTCTTCGCCATCACGACCAGCGGCCTCTGCCTGGCGTCATCGCTCGGCACCGTCCTCGGCATCGATCGGTTCAGGCCGCTCGAGAAGCGACACGCGATCCTCGCCGTCCTGTGCCTGGTCACGGCGTTCGGCCTCATCGCGCTCGACCTGCACTACCCCGTGCGGCTGCTCTTCGGCGCCGCGTTCAACCCGTCCCCGTCCTCACCGATGTGGTGGATGGGGGTGTTCTACGGCATCTACCTGTGCTTCCTGCTCACCGAAGTGTGGAGCATGTTCACCGACCATCCGAGGATCCATCAGTGGGCCTGCGGGCTCGCCGCGGTCATGGCGATCGTCGCGCCGAGCACGCTCGGCGCGGTGTTCGGGGTCCTGGCCGCGCGGCCCTTCTGGTTCGGCGCGTTCACGCCGCTGCTGATGGTCGCCTCGGCCCTGCTCTCGGGCACGGCCCTGCTGGGCGTCGTGTTCTTCTTCGTCTGCCGCTTCCGCCTGGCGGGCTTCGAGCGGGCGGCCGCGCTGGCGATCCCATCGATCAGGTTCCTGTTGACGATCTCGCTCCTCCTCGTGTCCGGGCTGGTCGCCCGACAGGTGATCGCCGGGGCCCTGGGCGAGGAGCCCGGCCTGTCCGAGGCGACGAACGCGCTGCTCGCCGGGCCGCTGGCCCTCCAGTTCTGGGGCGCCAGGGTGATCGCCGGGCTGCTGCTGCCATTCCTCGTCCTGATGTCGCCGTGGGGGAGGACGAGCGCCGGCGTCTTCGCCGCCGCGATCCTCTCGCTCATCGGCACCTTCGCCGACCGGCTGACCTTCGTCGGGGCCGGCCAGATCGCCCCGACCACCGCCGTCTCCGGGACGGTCTCCGCGCCCTATGCCGCCTATGCGCCGTCGATGGTCGAGATCAGCATCCTGGTCGGCGCCGTCGGCCTGGTCGCCTTCGTGTACACCCTGGCCGAGCGCTACGTGGACCTGCGCGAGTCGGACCTCCATCTCGGGCTGTCCCTGCCGCGGATCTGGGCCGGCTGGCGTGCTCGGCTGGTCGGTGGACCCGGCTCGGCGGAAGCCCCGTCCGCGGTCCCCGGCGCCGCGGCGCTGGGACCCGTGGCCGTGGCGCTCGGATCCGCGGCCGTGGGGCTCGAGCTCGCCGCTCAGGCGCTGGAGCCGGCCCGCCCGACCCCCGAGCTCGCGGTGGCGCTCGAGGCCGGCGATCCGGGGCCGGAGGCCGGGGCGGTCGACCTCGGGCCGGGCGACGTCCGCATCGAGCAAGGCGACATCGACATCGAGCCGGGCGATCCGACGCGCGAGGTCGCGGCCGTCGTGATCGCACCCGCGCCGGCGGCCATCGAGGCCGTGGATATCGCGCTCGCACCCACGGCAGACGTCGAAACGGCACAGGCGGCGGGCGGGGCCGCTCCCGCCGAGATCGAGCCCGCTCCCGCCGAGGTCGAGGCCGCCCCCGCCGAGGTCGACCCTGCCCCCGCCAAGATCGAACCCGGCCCCGCCGGGATCGAGCCCGCGGGACGGGCCGACCCGGGTGGACCGACCCCCGAGCCCGAGGCTCCTGAGGCCGTGACGCGGGAGCCTGCCATCGCTCGAGGCGAGCCATGAGCCACCGGATGCTTGCCGGCCGTGCGTATCGGCTCGCGATCGCCTCGCTGGTCGCCGCCGTCTGCCTTGTCGCTGCGTTCGTCCTCGTCGGCATCGTCGCCCCGGAGATGGAGCGGGCCGGCTACCCGATCCCCTGGCTGACCTCGACGCCGACGGCGACGCCGTCCCCGTCGTCGTCGGCCTCGCCCCGGATCCTGATGAACGGGGCGGCCATGCCCGGCGACGCCCAGTGCGCGGGCTGCCATCTGACGGACAGCGGTGCGATCGGCCTGCGTCCCATCCCGGCCATGGGTCACCCGCTCGAGGGCTGGAGCGATTGCACGGCCTGCCACGCCACCACGAGCCTGGTCAAGACGGCGCCGGGCCACAGCGGGATCCACGCCACGGAGTGCCTGATCTGCCACAAGCCGGGCGACCTGCCCGCCCCGCTCTCGCGGCCGCATCGGGAACGGCAGAACACGGCCTGCCTGCAGTGCCACGGCTCGACGGCTCCCCTGCCGACGGACATGACCCACCGCTCGGAGACGGTCTGCTGGCTGTGCCATCGGCTGGCGGACGTGCCACCGCCGATCCCGGCCCACCAGACCGCGGCGGGCGAGACCGATTGCCTGACGTGCCACGTGGCCGGCAAAGTCGGTGCGCTGCCGGCGGATCACACGGCGCGAACCACCTCGCAGTGCCTGCTGTGCCATGAGGTGCCGCTCGGGAGCACGCCGTCCACGAGGCCGGCTCCATGATCCGGGCGGGGTGGACCCGCTCCACGAGACGCCACCCGCCTCCGGCCGCGCTCCGGCCGCGCTCCGGCCACTGACCGGCTGCCGACCGGCCCCCTCGACGCGCACCCCGATCCAGTGAGCACGTCGCCCGGGGCCCAGAGTCACGGCCGGCAGGGACCCACCGCACCGCCCCGAGGACGAATGGCCCTATCGAGCCCACGCCTCGTTCGGTGGATAGTGGAGGTGCGTCCCGTCGCGACGTCGTGAGTCTGTCTGCGCCCACGAGGTAGCCGGTGAACGGGAACGGGTCCGCGCCGGGCGGCGGCCGGAAGCTGGGGGTGCTCCT
>JAPVSP010000388.1:0-1528 GCA_047519685.1 Chloroflexota bacterium | reverse complement strand
TCCGGGGACTCGAAGGAGCCGTCCGGCCCCTGTCGCCAGTCGTCGCCGGGCTCCGTGTAGTCGATGCGCTGCCACCCCTCTCGTGTCAGGGCGAAGGTGTCACCGGGCTCAGGCGAGTCGTCACGGGGGTCCGCTACCGCTTCGGTCATCTCGCGCCTCCTCCGCTTCGAGGGGTCCGACCAGTGGCCTCAGGATGCCCGAGCCCATCGGGCGGCGCCAGTGCCGGCGGTCATCCGCTCCGCGCCGACGGCGTGCCGACGCCCGGATCGCCGATCTCCGGGTCAGGCCGGGGTGGCGCCGCGCTCGCGAGCCGCCTTCACCCGCTTGAGGCGGAAGCGGTCCTCGCGCTCGCGCTGCTCGAGGACGAACGAGATCGTCGCCGTCTCGGCCTGGAGTCGGGGGATGACACGGGTTCGAAGGGCGTTGACCCGGCTGCTCGTCCGGCGGATCTCACGGGCCAGCCGACGGACCCGCGCCTCGATCGTGGCCAGGCGGATGGCGATCGTCAGGGTCTCCTCGAAGCGCTGGGCGGCCAGCTCGAGGACGGGTCCGCTCACCTCCGGCGCGCGGCCACGTGCGGCAGCCGGGCGGACGAGGTTGCGTGGAGCGACGACCGGGACGGCGACCCCCATGACGGCGACCGACTCGACGTCGACCGAGATGTCCCCGGCCGCCGCGGCCGCCGCGGCCGCCACCGGCTCGGGGCCGAGCCGCACCCTCGCCTCGTCGAGCGCGAGGCGAGCGAGGCCGGCGGTGGCCTCGAGCTCCTCGTGCGCGGCGAAGACGACCCTCACCTCCCGGTAGAACTCCCGCAGGAGGGCGTCGCGCTTCTCCTCGAGCAGGCGCTGGCCCTGCCGGGCGAGGGTCAGCTGCGCTCGCCCAGCGAGCAGCGCCATGCGCGTCCGCGGGCGGCTCACCGCCGCGGCTCCCGCAGCGGGCCGGCGGTCGCCCGGGCCGGCGGGCCGGGCGAGCCGCCGGCCTCGTCCTCCACCGGTCGCCACTCGGCCTCGAGCACGGCCTCCGGGATCCGGATGAGCTCGGCGCTCGGCAGCCGGCCGAGGACGTGCCAGGCCATCGCGAACGACTCGTCGAGCGTCCGGCGCATCGGCCCCTGGCCCACGAGCTCCCGTTCGAACGCATCCGCGAACGCCAGCACACGGCGCTCGACCGGGCTGAGGGCGGCCTCACCGATGACCGTGACGAGACGCCGCAGCTCGACCCCGTGGGCATACGAGGCGTAGAGCTGGTCGGCGATCGCCCGGTGCTCGGCTCGCGTCTTGCCCAGGCCGATGCCGGCGTTCATGACCCTCGACAGGCAGGGCAGGACGTCGATCGGCGGGTCCACGTCGCGGCCATGGAGATCGCGGGACAGGACGATCTGGCCCTCTGTGATGTAGCCGGTCAGGTCGGGGATCGGGTGCGTGATGTCGTCGTCGGGCATCGTCACGATCGGCAGTACGGTCAGCGAGCCCGGCCGCCCGCGGATCCGGCCGGCCCGCTCGAACAGCGTCGCGAGGTCCGTGTACAG
>JAPVSP010000387.1:0-6725 GCA_047519685.1 Chloroflexota bacterium | reverse complement strand
CCGAGAGGAGGCCGGCCGCGACCAGGACCGCGCTGAGGCTCACGCCGACGCCCAGGACGGCGCTCACGATGAGGCGGAACCGCTCCGGCCCGGGGCCGCGGCCCGCCGGCTCTGGCGGCCCGCCCATCGTCGACATCAGATCCCCAGCCCGGCGCCGCGGGCGAGCATCTCGAGCGCGATCGCCACCAGGACGGGGACGAACAGGCGGCGGATCCCGACGTTGCTGAGCCGGACGAGGATCCGGGCCCCGAGGAGCGCTCCGGCGAGCACTCCGAGGGCGACCGGCGCCGCGATCGTCGGGTCCACGTCCCCGCGGGCGAGGTAGATGCCCGCCGACGCGGCCGCGGTGACCCCGATCATGAAGTTGCTCGTCGTCGACGAGACCTTCATCGGCAGGCGCATGGCGCCGTCCATCGCGAGCACCTTCAGGGCGCCCGAGCCGATCCCGAGCAACCCCGAGACCACGCCCGCCACGGACATGAGCGCGAAGCCGAGCGGGATGCGGCGAGCGGCGTATGGCACCTCCCGGCCGAGCCGGGCGTCCGGGTAGGCCGAGGCCAGCCCGAGGCGCGACGCGAGGGGGGATGGCGGCAGCGCCGGTGGCAGCTCCTCGCCGAAGCGCATGACCTGCATCACGGCCGACAGCAGCATGACCGCCCCGAACAGGACGTAGAGGACCGCCGACCCGACGACGGCCGCCAGGAGGGCGCCCGCCACGGCGCCGCTGGTCGTGGCGAGCTCGAGGAACATCCCGATCCGCACGTTGGTGAGCTGATCGCGGACGTAGGCGGCTGCCGCGCCCGAGCTCGTCGCGATGACCGACACGATGGAGGCGCCGACGGCATGGTGGAGATCGACGCCGAAGACGATCGTCAGGGCGGGGACGATGAAGATCCCGCCGCCCACCCCGGCGAGCGAGCCGACGACTCCCGCCACCACGCTGATCGCGAAGAGTCCGAGGTCAGCGGGGACGCTCAATCGGGTGTCACGCCGGGCGGACCGCCCGAAGGGCCGCTTCGCACGCCTCGGCCCGAGCGCGCCAGAATCCGGCGACAGGGTCGAGGGCCGCCTCCATCCGCCGGTGTGCCGCCGCCGCCCGGCGCGCCTCGGCCGCGAGCCAGCCCGTCGTCCCGGAGGCATCCTGCTCGAGCATCGCGCGCAGCATGTAGGCCCGTTCGGCGACCCGCGCGCCGATCCCGAGCTCCCTCGAGGCTCGGCGGAGGTCCGACCGCGTGAGCAGCATCCCGCTCCGGACCGCCGCCAGGAGCGCCCCGATCCAGGCGTCGCCGGCCGCCTCCGGTGCCGGCAGTCCGGGCGCTGCGCGGAGCTGCAGGGGCAGCTCGTCCTGGGGCCCGAGCTCCCGGGCCTCCGCCACGAGGGCCGTCCCGAGGAGGCGAGCCCACGCCGCGTAGAACGGCGGGCCGATCTCGTCGACCTTCCCGAGGTACGGCGGGAGCCAGCTGAGGAGGTGCTCCCAGAGGAGCGCCTTGCGTGAGGAACGCCGAAGCGTGGCCCGGGCCCGGTCCGGCGCCGTGGCCTCCGCGTCGATCAGCGCGGCGTAGAGCCCCAGGAGTGCCGCGAGGTGGTCGGGCTCGGCCGGTGGGACGAGGCCGAGCGCCCGCCAGAAGCCGGCGACGCGGTCACGCGCCTCGCCCCCGACCATGCCCTCGGCCCCGAGATAGACAGAGGCGTACGGGTAGGCCCCGAAGAGGAAGACCTCGGCATGGTCGCCCGGTGCCGGGGCGCCCGGCAGCCCGAGCGCGGTCGCGATCGGCGCGTGCCCCGGCTCCGGCGGCTCCGACAGGGCCCCGAGCGCCCGGAACAGCTCCGCCCCGGGGCTCATCGGGCCGGAGCCTCGGCCTCGGACCCGGCCGGCGGGCCCCCATCGTCGGCGTCGCGGGTCGCGGCCGGCAGGTCGTAGACCTCGCGGGCGGGCTTCAGCGGCCGGATGAGCCAGTACGGCCGCCGCGACCCATCCGGCGAATGCCGGTCGGCGGGCTTCGTCAGCGCCAGCCAGCGCCGGTAGACCTCACGGGACCTCGCGATGTCGACGTGGATGTCACCGTAGGCGTCGCCTGGATCGGCCCTTCGCACCCGGACCGCCTGGTGCCAGCAATGCTGGCCGGAGATCGGGTCCGGGTGCACCGGGAAGGTGAGGTTCTGGTGCACGCCGACGTCGGTCCACCAGATCCGCAGCGTGTCGGGGTCCGAGCTCTCGAACGGGCCGCCGCCACGCTTCCGGGACATGTCCCAGCCATCGCCCGCGTGGTCGAGCGCGACGGTCGCCATGACGCTCCGCTGGCCCTGGTCGCCGACCTTCCAGCGGCCCATGTGGTGGCTGCAGGCGACGATGCCCGGCCGGATCCCCTCGGTGACCCAGGCCTTCACGACGAAGTGCCCGATCTCCGTCTCGACCCGGACGAGGTCGCCCTCTCCGAGGCCCAGCCGCCGGGCGTCGAGCGGATGGATCCAGAGCGGGTTCGTGTGGGCGATCTCGTCGAGCCACTTCGAGTTGCCGCTCCTCGTGTGGACCTGGACCGGCAGCCGGAACGTGGAGATGAGGACCATCTCGTCGGGCGCGAGGCGCTCGGGGTGGACGTGGCTGCGGACGTAGCCCGGCAGGGCGAGGTCCCGCCAGCCCCAGCCGGCCAGCGTCCGGGAATAGAACTCGAGCTTCCCGCTCGGCGTCGGGAAGCCCCGCCGGACCGTCCCGTCGATCATGACGCCGACCGGGCGCCGGCCGGCGTCGTCCGCCTCGGGGCTGCCCGTCGGGGCGAGGTTCACGGGTGCCGGTCTGGGCGCCCTCGAGTACACCCGCCCGAAGCCGTCGACATGGACGTCGAGGAGCTCGGCCCCGGGGACCGGCTCCTCGTGGACCTGGCCGACGCCCCGGCGGATCTCGAACGCCCCGTAGCGGCGCATGTACCCGAGCGGGGTCAGCCCCTCGGCCTCGGCCCGCTCGGGAAGGCCCGGCACCGAGTGCTCGAAGATGTACCCGTAGTACTCGTCGACCGAGAGCTTCTCGCCCGGCCGCGCCTTCGACTCGTGGTAGCGACGGATCCCCAGACGACCGTCCGGGTCGATCCGCCAGGACAGCTCGGTCCAGAACTCGTTCTCTTCCCAGACCTCGCCCGGGTTGACCGACCGGGTGTCGCCGATCGACTCGCCCGCCCGCTCCCTCGCGGCGCGGAGCACGGGCTGGCGGAACCCGATCCACTGGCCGTCGTACTGCTCGTACGAGTGGAGGTCGTGCCGCTCCGACCCCAGCCCCATGGGCAGGACGTAGTCCGCGAAGAAGGCGGTCTCGCTCCAGGTCGGCGTGAGCGCCACGTGGAGCCCGACCAGCCGCTCGTCGGTCAGCATCTCGATCCAGCTGAACCCGTCCGGATTCGTCCAGACCGGGTTGTAGACCCGGGTGAAGTACACGTCGAGCTTGCCCCGGCCGTCCTTGAGGAAGTGCGGCAGCAGGAACGACAGCTCGTTGAGCGCCAGCGGGTACTCGATCGGCCACGTGAGGTCGTTCCACGTGTGGGGGTGGGGCGGGGTATGGATCGGGACCGGGACGAACTTGTTCCAGGCGTTCGGGTACGTGCCGCCGGGGGTCGCGACGGCGCCGAGGAGGCAGTTCAGCAGGAACAGGGTGCGCGACACCTGCCAGCCCCCGAGGTTGCCGGCGGCGGCCGATCGCCAGTTGTGCGTCGCGAGCGCGGTGCCGGCGGTGGCGACGATCTCGGCGACCTGCTCGATGACGTCGGCGCCGACGCCGGATTCCCCGGCCGCGAACTGGAAGGTGTACTCGGCGTACAGCTCGCGCAGGTGCGCCTCGAAGCGCTCGAAGGATGGTTCCTCCTCCGGGTGCTCGGCCGCCAGGTACTCCTCCCAGTTCCACCACCGGCGGACGAACGCACGGTCGTACCGGCCGGTCTGGATGAGGTGATGGGCGATCGCCAGGAGGATCGCGGGTTCCGAGCCGGGCCACGGGGAGAGCCACAGGTCCGCGTGCGTCGCGGTGTTCGACAGGCGGGTGTCGAAGACGATGAGCTTCGACCCCTCCTCCTTGGCCTCGATGATCCGCTGGGCATGGGGATTGAAGTAGTGGCCCGCTTCGAGGTGGGCGCTGATGAGGAGGATGACCTTCGCGTTCGCATGGTCGGGGCTCGGCCGGTCGATGCCCATCCAGAAGTGGTAGCCGGCGCGCCCGCCCGAGGAGCAGACGTTCGTGTGCGAGTTGTGGCCGTCGACCCCCCACGAGGCGAGGACCCGCTCGGTGAAGCCATCCTCGCCCGGTCGGCCCACGTGGTACATGACCTCGTTCGGCCGTTCCTCGACGATGGCCTTCCGGATCCGGCCGGCGATGTCGTCGAGCGCCTCGTCCCAGGGGACCCGCTCCCAGCGGCCCTCGCCCCGGCCCCCGACGCGCTTGAGCGGGTAGAGGATCCGATCCGGGTCGGTGACCTGGTTGAGCGTGGCGGGTCCCTTGGCGCAGTTCCGGCCGCGCGACCCGGGATGCTCCGGGTTCCCCTCGAACTTCCGGACCTGGAGCGTCTCCTTGTCGACGTACGCCAGGAGCCCGCAGGCCGACTCGCAGTTGAAGCACGTCGTCGGGACGAGCATGTAGCGCTTCTCGACGCGGTCCGGCCAGGAGCGCGAGTCGAGCTCGACCCAGTCGTCCCAGCGCTCCTTCGGCGGGAACGCCGCGAGGTTCACGCGGCTCGGACCGGGGTAGAACGTCTCGCCCCGGGCGGCCGCGGCCTCGCGTGCGGCGCTGACCCGGGCGGCGACGTCGGCGAGCTTCTCGTTCACACCATCTCCCTACGCCAGCGGGACCGACTGGCCGGCCTGCACGTACGCGTGCTCGTGCGCCAGCAGCCCCATCAACGCGGCGGCGGCCGCGATCGGGCCGAGGACCGGCGCCAGCAGCCCGACGGCGACCAGCCCGACGCCGAGCCAGAAGATGGCCGCGAACCGGCCGGCCGTCATCTCGTGGACCGCCAGGCGGGCGTGGGCGGTCGGGTGCGTCAGCGTGACCGCGCCGGCCACGAGCAGCAGGTGCGCGGCGGCCGCGACGGCGAGCCAGGCGCCGAGGGTCGCGCTCGCGGCCGGCTCGAGGAGCGCCGCCCCGATGAGGGTGACGGCCGAGCCCGCGAGCGCCGCCTGGACCACGAGATGGGGCGGCAGCAGCGGGTCCTGCCACAGGTCGCGGGCCTTCGCCTGGGCGAACAGGTAGGCCGTGTAGACGGCGGTCAGCGCGGCCAGCGGCGCGCCCGCGATGGCCAGCCAGCGGGTCGCGTCCGTGAGCCCGGCGATGCCGGCGAGGAAGTGGACGGCCAGGACGGCCGCGAAGGCGCTGATGAAGACCGCCCCACGGACGAGCCAGCTGCCCACCTGGGGGCGCAGGAAGATGAGGACGAAGCGGCGCGGGTGCTCCAGATCCCAGATGAGGAGCAGCCCGGTGGCGGCGAGCGAGGCGCCGGCGACGACCGGCGCCAGCCATGCCCACAGCGGGCTCGACGGCGCGACGATCCCGGCGAGGACCAGCAGGAGCGGCACGAGGTAGCTGCCGGCGGCGACGCCCTTCGTCCACGTGTAGAGGCTGACGCGCCAGTCCCACGGCGCCCGGTGGGGGATGTCGTAGGCGAGCACGGCGGCCGCGCTGCTGTTCCAGGCGCCCGGGTGGCCCGAGGCGACGATCCCATCGGTCAGGTCGCCCGGCGCCCGCTCGCTCCACATGTACGTCCCGCCGGCCGGACGTCGGGCGGCCAGCGGGTCGAGCGTGGCCTGGTGGGCCCCCTTGTAGAAGAGCCCGGGTCGCGTCTCCTTCTCGGGCCGGCGGACCGCGACCGGCTCGCGGTCGATCAGGCGGGCGACCCTGGTCGTGGGGTCGTTGAGGTCGCCGACGAGGATGGCCTCGACCGGGCAGACGACGACGCAGGCCGGCTCGAGGCCGCCGTCGATCCGGTGCGCGCAGAAGTTGCACTTCTCGGCCGAGTGGTCCGCCGGGTTGATGAAGATCGCGTCGTACGGGCAGGCGGCGATGCACGCCTTGCAGCCGATGCAGGCCGACTTGTCGAAGTCGACGATGCCGTCGCCCCGCTTGAACATCGCGGCCGTCGGACAGGCGGCGACGCATGGCGCGTCCGCGCACTGGTTGCAGCGGGTGACCTGGAAGGCCCGCCGCGCCTGGGGGAAGTAGCCGACGTCGACGGCCTTGACATACGTCCGGGTGACGCCGACCGGGACCTCGTTCTCCGACTTGCAGGCGATCGTGCAGGCGTGACAGCCGATGCAGCGGTCCTGGTCGATGACCTTGACCCAGCGCGGGGGCTTGCGCTCCAGGGCGACCGTCGGTCGGAAGGCGAGCTCGGCCGACCTCGATGCAGGCGCCTCCGGGGCGACCTCCGGGAGGGCGCTCATCGCGGCCGCACGATGCGACCCGGGACCCGCTGCACCGTGGCTCAGATGAAGAGCGAGACGTCGGCGTCGGCGGCCCAGGACAGGAAGTGGGTCGCGCCGCAGACCGGATCGATCCCGGGGATGAACTCGCTCTCCGAGTAGCCGAACACGTCCATGGTCATCCCGCAGGGCTGCAGCTTGACGCCCATCTCGATCGCCAGCTCGATGAGCTCGTCGATCGAGGCGACCCCGTGATCCTTGAACTGCTTCTTCATCATCGCGGTCGCCATGGGCGTCATCCCGGGCAGGCCGGCGATCAGCTGCGGGATGGG
>JAPVSP010000386.1:0-3011 GCA_047519685.1 Chloroflexota bacterium | reverse complement strand
GCGATGACCGGTCTGCGACGCGGCGCGTCCCCTCGCCGACACCGGCGATCAGGTTGCACGGTCGCAGGCGACATACGCCCCCCTTCGTGTAGGGCTGACCCGCGTACCACTATGGACCCTTCGTCAGGCCCTCGCGGACTGCGTGCATTCCTGAAGGTGATCGCTTCCACCTTCGCCGAGTAGCGACTCTTGACGGCTCGGCCGGCGGCTTCTACGGCGCCGGGCCGTAGTCCTGCTGCTTGTCGATGACCCAGTCGCCCTTGCCACCGGCCGCGGACATGTCGATCTGGTAGAACGTCACGAACTGCTGGAGCGAGTCGCCATTCACGTCGAAGCCGACCGTGCCGATGACGGTCTCGTAGCGGTGGCTCGGGTCGACCGCGGACGCGCGGACGGCTTCGCGCAGCCCGTCGGCGCTCGGACCGGTCGCCGCGACCGCGCGAAGAGAGTCGGCGATGACCTGCGTGCAGGCGTAGGCCGCGGCTGCGTACTCATCCGGATCGCTGCCGAAGCGAGCTCGATATCGAGCCGTGAAATCGGCCTTTGGCGGGCCGATCGTCGCGTGTGAGAAGTACGAGCCGGCGGCTGCCGCTCCCGCGAGCTGGATGAACGAGCCCTGGTCCGCGCCGGACCCATCCTGGATGCCATCCCAGCTCACGAACGGCAGCGATCCGCGTCCGGCCGCCACCATCGCCGCGCGCAACTGAGGGGCTCCCGTCTCTGTGAACCCGCCGAAGAAGACCGCGGTCGGGGCGCCGCTCGGGGCAGACAATGGCGCGAGGACAGACGCAGGATCCGCACTCGGGTTCAGCGCCCGGCGTATGACGGTGCCCCCGAGCCTGGTGTAGGCAGCGGAGAACTGGTCCGCGATCTCCCGCCCCTGATCCGCATCGTCGACGACGAGGGTCGTCCTGGCACCGAGATCGGTGAACACGAACGACGCAAGGGCCGGTCCCTGGATGTCGTCGGCCGGCGCCGTCCGGATGTAGTTGATCCGTGTCGGGAACGCGGACCGCAGATCGAGCGCGCCATCGCGCGGCTTCGTCAGCCCGGGGTCCGTGTTCGCAGGGCTGCACTGGAGGAGCCCCGCCCGGTTCGATACCGGGATCTCCGATGCCGCGACCTTGGATGAGCTCGGGCCGACCATCGCGATGACGCGCGGGTCGTCGACCATCGCCTTGACGTTCATGGCGCCGCGCACCGGATCCTGCCCGGCCGGCGTCGCGCCCGCATCATCGAAGGCGTCGAGCGCCACAAGCGCCCCGCCGATCCCGCCGGCTCCGTTCGCCTCGTCGATGGCGAGCTCGACCGCATTCCTCATCGGCGCGCCGCGGCCCGCGGAGTTACCCGTCAGCGGCATGTCGAACCCGATCTTCCATGTTCCCGGCGGGAGACCGGCACGCGTATGCAGCGCGGTCAAGCCGAGCAGCCCGATCCCGAGGGCGGCGACCGGGATCGCGACCGCCAGGCCGATCCGGGCGGCCCGCGGCAGCCGCCGCAGTCGGCCGACGCCCACCGTCGCGACGCCGCTCTCGGCGCTCGGGACGACGGCGTAGACGGCGAGCTGGTCGGTCACCCCCTTGAGGGCCCGCCGGCCGCGGGGCACGAACGCCACCGGCAGGACGGTCTGCGTCAGGGCCCGGACGGTGTCGCTGACAAGGACCTCGCCGGAGCCGGCGAGCGCGCAGAGCCGGGCGGCGATATTGACGGGCCCACCCACGTAGCCGTCCGGTGTCTCGATCGTCTCGCCGGCATGGATGCCGACGCCGACGGAGATCGGTTCGTCGGGGCGTTCGGCCGATGCCGCGCGAGCCCCAACGACGATCGCGATGCCGCACTGGACCGCCGCGCTGACCGCCGGGAAGACGACGTAGAAGCTGTCGCCCTCGGTTCGGATCTCGGCCCCCGCATAGCGGGCGACGAGCCCACGGACGAGAGCCCGGTAGCGGAGGAGGAGGTCCGCGGCCGCCACCGCACCACGGCTCTCGACGAACCGGGTGTACCCGCGAACGTCGGCGAACAGGAAGCCGCGGGTGATCGAGCCACCGGCGCGCGTGTCGGTGGCGGTGACGCCCGGCGCTTCCCCGTCTCCCCTCGGGTCTGACATGTCGGGTCATTGTGCGAGGCTCGACCCGCCCCGACAAGCCCATGACCTCGCGGATCGGGGAGTCGTACGGCCCGCGCACGCCGCCGTCGATGAAGCGGTCCGGGGGGCGTCGGCCCGCGGGCGGCAGGCGGATCCGGGGCTCGTGGCTACGCGGTGCCCCGAGAAGGTCGCGCGTGCGACGACCTGGATCAGCCTGGCGCGACCGCGCGGACGTCGGATGGCCGACACTCGCCGGGTCCATCCACCAGTTCCAATGCGATCGGATCAGGCGTAGTATCGGCCGCCTCGGAGGTAGCCGCAGTCCCAGTTCTGGGGGGAAGGAGTCACATGAGCGTCCTCCGTATCGAGCTCGACGACGGGTTCACCGTCGAAGGGACTCTCGAGGGGCCGATCGGCCCGGATCTCGGCGAGATCGTCGCCGCGGGCCCGGTGCGCATCGCGCTCGGGGAGGGCGAGGTCGAGGGCCATGGGCTCTCGCAGTTCGTCCGCCTCACCATCACTGGGCCGGACGACACCGAGGGCCACGCCCTCAGCCTCCGGCTGCCCGACGCCAAAGCTGCCCGGGATCTCGAGCGCCGGCTGCTTGCGACCGGCGTCCTCATCGGTGTCGTCGTCGTGGGCGCCGTGTCGGGAAGCGCGATCGCGCCGTCGCTGTCGAGCACCTCGCAGGCACCCGCGGCCGCCCTGCACGACTCGGTCCCGTACGCTGGGGCGGTCTCGACCTCCGACTCGGCCGTGCACGACTCGGTCCCGTACGCCGGAGCGGTCTCGGCAGACCCGACCTGGCGCGACTCGACCCCGTACGCGGGAGCGGTCTCGGCGGACCCGACCTGGCGCGACTCGACCCCGTACGCGGGCGCGGTCTCGGCGGACCCGGCGATGCACGACTCGACCCCGTACGCGG
>JAPVSP010000385.1:0-4900 GCA_047519685.1 Chloroflexota bacterium | reverse complement strand
GGGCCGCCGCGCTGGCCCCTCGAGGCGGTCGAGTGCCGCGTCGAGACAGTCGAGCGCCTCGGCCAGCCGGCCCTCCACCCGGAAGGCCCGTCCGAGGCCGGCGAGGTCGCCGGGATGGGCCGAGCCGCGACCGGCCGGATCCGCCAGGCGAGCCTGGGTGTGGGCGAGGAGCTGGGCCAGCGCCAGCACGTCGAGGTGATTGTGCCGGACGACGTCGAGCAACCCGTCCGGGGTGGCGCCCCGGAGGACGTCGAGATAGCGGCCCGGGATCTCCCGACCCTCGACGTCGCCGATCCGCCGGATGCCGAGGACGTGCGTCTCCACCGTCCGGAGCCGCGCGTCCGGCAGCCGGTGACGGAAGACGCGTCGGACGAAGGGCAGCAGGTCGAGGTGCCCAGCGGGTCGCGGCGGATCCGCCCGCCGCAGGCGGTAGCGCGTCTCCAGCAGCGGCCAGTCGAACGTCCGCCCGTTGTACGTGACGAGCCAGGCCCCGGGCGGCAGCGCGAGGCGGAGCGACTCGAGCAGGGCCGGCTCGTCCGCCTGGTCGGGCAGGAGCAGCTGGACCTGCCGGAGACGGTCGGCCTCCCACCAGGCGAGGCCGATGAGGAAGGCGAGGGTGCCGGCCGCGGTCCCGAGGCCCGTCGTCTCCGTGTCGAGGAAGACCAGCGGGCTGTCCGGCGACGGATGTCCCGGGAGCAGGCCCAGGCGATGGCGGTCGATGGGGACGGTCTCGGCCGGTCGCTCGATCCGCACGACCGTCCCGAGGCGGGTGCGCACCGCCTCGCCATCGAGCCGTGCCGCGAGGCGGTCCGCGAGGTCGGGACCGGCGACGTCGCGGGCTCGCCACGGGGCGGTCGTCGAGGCCGGAGAGAGGCGGGCGGACGCCTGCCGGAACCGCTCGAGCCGGCTCGACAGGCTCGCGGCATCGAGGGTCATGCTGGCGCCCCGGCGCCACGCCCCCGTCCCGGGGGCGCAGCGGAGCCTGACCCGTCGGCCCCGAGCTCCCCGAGCAGCCGGAGCGCCAGCCGCTTCGCGTCGACGTGGGGCTCGAGACGAGGTCCGGTGCAGGCCGGACAGCCCGCCTCGCATCCGCAGCCGGCGATGAGCTCCGCCGCGCCGGCCACGAGCTCGTCGTGCCGCGCGAACAGGCGCTCCGACAGGCCGATGCCACCGGGGACCGACTCGTAGAGGTAGATCGTCGGGGCCTCCTGGTGCGGCGAGCGGACCTGCGTGACCAGCCCGAGGTCGCGCGGGTCGACCATCAGGAGGACGCTGGCGACGGTCTGGATGGCCCGGCCCGCTGCGAGCAGGGCCACGTCGAGGTCGTCGCGGCGCCAGCCGGCGAGGCCGTCGGCGGTCAGCCAGTAGGCGGTCGTCTGCAGCTCGAGCTCGGGCAGGTGGATGGGACCCCAGCCGACGTTCTCGTCGGTGACGAACTTGAGCTTCTTGAAGAGCGTGACCAGGCTGGCGACCATGACCTCGCCGTGTCGGCGGCGACCGCCCGTCACCGGGGCCTCCCCGAACACATCGAGTGGCTTGAGCGTCACCGCCCGGTTCGCGTACGTGTAGTGGTCGACGTCCACCCGCCGGACGTAGGCCTTGCGCTCCCCCCAGTCGAGCCGGTCCACGTGATACTGCGTCGACTCGTGGAGGTAGATCGCCCGCTCGTGGACGAGGACCTGGGCCGAGAACAGGTCGACCTCGCCGATGACGCGCGGACGGTCCGGCGTCGTGTCGATGATGACGACGTTCTCCGGGGCCGCGGTTCGAAGGGAGATCGCGGAGGCCGGGAAGTTCTCGGACGACCAGTACCAGCGGCCGTCGCCGGCCTGGCGGACGTGACCCTCCTCGGCCAGGAAGGCGAGGAGCTCGTCGGCGGGCCCCGGGCCGAAGACCTCGCCGGGCTCGAAGGGGAGCTCGAACGCGGCGGCCTTGAGGTGGCCGAGCAGGACGTGGAGGTTGTCGGGGTCGAGGCGGGCCTCCTCGGGCGAGCCCTCGAGCAGGAACGCAGGGTGATGGATGACGTACCGGTCGACCGGTGCCGGCGAGGCGACGAGGATCGCGACGCTCACGCCCTGGCGGCGACCGGCTCGGCCGATCTGCTGCCAGGTCGCGGCGATGGAACCCGGATAGCCGGCGAGGACCGCGACGTCCAGCCGCCCGATGTCCACCCCGAGCTCGAGCGCGTTGGTGCTGACGACGCCGAGGATCTCCCCGTCGCGCAGGCCGCGCTCGATCGCCCGCCGCTCGGTCGGGAGGTACCCGCCGCGGTATCCCCTGACACGGCTCCGCGGCCCGAAGCCTTCGCGGAGCGTCTCCCTGAGACCGGTGAGGACGATCTCCACGGCGACCCGCGACCGACCGAAGACGATGGTCTGCCGCCCGGCTCGAAGGAAGGGCAGGGCCCAGCGCTGGGCGAGCGTGAGCGCCGAGCCCCGGGCCCCGGTCGCGGCGTCGATCAGCGGCGGGTCGACGAGGAGGACGTGGCGCTCGCCCGCCGGCGCCCCGTTCCGGTCGATGAGCCGGACCGACCGCCCCGTCAGCGTCCTCGCGAGCTCGTCCGGGTTGCCGATCGTCGCAGAGCAGCACACGACGACCGGGTGGCTGCCGTAATGGGCGCAGATCCGGAGGAGCCGGCGGAGGACGTTGGCGACGTGGCTGCCGTACACCCCGCGGTACGTGTGGAGCTCGTCGACGACGATGACCCGCAGCTGCTCGAAGAGCTGGAACCACTTCGTGTGGTGCGGGAGGATCGCCGAGTGGAGCATGTCCGGGTTCGTGACGACGATCTGCCCGGCCTTGCGGATCGCCGAGCGGATCGGCGCGGGCGTGTCGCCGTCGTAGGTGGCGGCCGAGACGGCGAGGCCGGCCAGGCGCGCCAGCTCGCCGATCTCCGCCACCTGGTCCTGGCCGAGCGCCTTGGTGGGGAAGAGGAACAGCGCCCGTGCCGCGGGATCCTCGGCCAGGGCCTGGAGCACCGGGAGCGCGTAGCACAGGGTCTTGCCGGACGCGGTCGGCGTCACGACGACCACGTCCTCGCCGGCGCGGATGGCCTCGACGGCCTCCGCCTGATGGCCGTACAGGCGATCGATCCCGCGTTCGGCCAGTCCAGCCCGGATCCGCGGATCGAGCCAGCCGGGGGCCTCGACGAAGTCGGCGGGCCGCGCCGGGAGGACGGCGTGATGGACCACGCCGCGCGCGATCGACGGCTCCTCGAGGAGCCGCCCGAGGACGGCCGCGACGTCGGCCGGTGCGTACGTCCGCATGCTCACCTCGAAACAGAACGGGTGTTCGAATTCGGCCGAGTGTAGCACCATGGTCGCCCTGCGGCGTGTCAGCTCGGCTGTCGCGGCCACACGCCGACACGTGCACGGGCGGCCGGGTTGACACGCCCGATTCGGGCAGCTACGCTCGCGGCGATGGACCCCCGGCCCGCCTCGAGCGCCGCCTCGACGGACGAGCTCGCCGACCTCGATCCGCCGCCGGCCGAACCCCCGGAACGTCCCTCTCCGGAGATCTCGGCGACCCCTGTCGCGGTCGCCCTCGAGGGTCTGCCGATCGCCGGGGTCACGCGCCGTCGCGTCGCCTTCGTGGCGGCCGCGCTCGTGACGGCCTGGATCGTGCTGGTCTTCGCTCGCCAGGTCGGTGAGGCATCCGCGGCGACCGGTCGGGCGGACGAGGCCGTGCTGGCGAACGCCCGGCTCACCCGGGACGTCGCCGCCCTCCAGCGGGAGCTCGCGCTCGTCAAGACGACGCCCTACATCCTCCAGCAGGCTCGCGCCTACCGGCTGGGCGCCCCGGGTGAGGTGGCGTTCCAGCTCGCGGCCGACGCTCCACCACTGGGGCCGGACGCGCCAGGCTCGGCCGAGCATCGCCTCGGTGCCACCTCGGCGGTCCGGTCGCCGCTGGACTCCTGGCTGACGCTGCTGTTCGGTTCCGGTCCCGCTCACTGACCTTCGTGACGGGAGAGCGCGCGCCGCGCTGGCCGACCCACGGGACCACGGATTCGCTCCTGGACGTCGCCGGCCTTCGGGTGGGACAGATCGAGCTCGGTCGGGCGCCGGGCTCGAAGCACGGGGCGACGGGAGTGTCGGTTGTCGTCGCCGCGGCAGGTGCGATCGGCGCCGTGGATGTCCGCGGCGCCGCCCCGGGATCCCGAGAGACGGACGCACTGTCGCCGCGGGCCTCCGGGGACCGTGTCCATGCTGTGCTCCTCGTCGGACGGAGCGTGTTCGGGCTGGCGGCCGCCGACGGCGCGGCGCAGGAGCTCGAGCGACGGAACATCGGTCTGCGGATGGCGTGGGACGAAGCGGATGGCCGGCCGGCCGTTGGGATCACCATCCCGATCGTCGCGGCCGCCGTCGTCTTCGACTTCGCCAGCGGCGACCCGGCGGTCCGGCCCCGACCCGATGACGGTCGTCGTGCCGTGGCCGCCGCGCTCGACGGAGCGCCAGAGCGCCCGCGGAGCGGTCCCGCCGGCGCCGGGGCCGGCGCCTGGACGGGCGGGATCGTGGGGCCGCGACGGAAGGGTGGCACGGGGCACGCGAGCCTGGTCGCCGACCTCGGCGGCGGGTCGTTCGTGGTCGGCGCGCTCGTGGTCGTGAACGCCGCGGGGCAGGTCGACCCGGCCGGTGCCTTCGCGCTGCCCGGCCCGATCCCCGACCTCGGGCCGGTCGTCTCGGCTCGGGGACAGACGACGCTCGCGGTCGTCGGGACCGACGCCCGGCTCACGAAGGTCCAGCTGGCCCAGGTCGCCGCGATGGCGCACGACGGCCTCGCTCGCGTCATCCGGCCCATCCACAGCGGGGTGGACGGCGACGCCGTCTTCGCACTCTCGACCGCGGTCGGCCAGACCAGCTCGCTCGGCCAGACCAGCCTGGTCGGCGGGTCGTCGGGGGTC
>JAPVSP010000384.1:0-4627 GCA_047519685.1 Chloroflexota bacterium | reverse complement strand
CGGCAAGGGCGCTCCGGTAATGGCGGGCGGGGACGTCCTGCAGTCGGCGGGCCGCCTCTTCCGCGGTCAGGTCCCGCTGGGTCTCGGCCAGCAGCTCGTAGCCGACCATGAACTTGCGCACGGTCGCCGAACTCAGCAGGGGCGGATAGAAGTGGGCGTGGAGCTGCCAGTGCCCATGGTCGGCCCGGTCGTAGGGCGCCTGGTGCCAGCCCATGGAGTACGGGAACGGGTGGCGGAACAGGTTGTCGTAGCGCGTGAGGAGGCCCACCAGGGCCAGGGCGAGCGAATCCCGGCCGCCGTCGTCGAGGTCGGCCAGTCGCTCGGCCGGGCGCTTCGCGACCAACAGTGTCTCGAACGGCCATGACGCCCAGAACGGCACGAGCGCGAGCCAGTGGTCGGACTCGACGATGACACGCGGCCCGCCCGACTCCTGGGCGGCGTAGTCGAGGAGCAGGCGGCGGCCGGTCGCCAGGAGGTGCCGGCGCTGCGTCGCGTCCTCGCGGGACGCCTCCCTCGGCAGCGCGGTGCCGGCCCAGATCTGTCCGTGCGGGTGAGGGTTCGAGGCGCCCATCGCCCGGCCCCGGTTCTCGAAGACCTGGACCCACCGATACCGCTCGCCGAGCTCCTCGCTCTGGCTGACCCAGAGATCGACGACCCGGCGGATGTCATCCGGTGCCATCAGCGCGAGGGTCAGGTCGTGACGCGGCGAGAAGCAGACCACGCGGCAGGTCCCCTGCTCGGTCTCGGCGAGGAGCAGGCCATCCTCGAGGCGGGCGGGAGTCGTGTCCGGATGGAGGGCTGCGAAGTCGTTGGTGAAGACGAAGGTCCCGTCGAAGGGCGGATTGACCTCGCCGTTCGCGCGGCGGTTGCCCGGGCACAGGTAGCAGGCGGGATCGTAGGCCTGGAGATCGGCTCCCGCGGCGCTCTCCTGGTGACCCTGCCATGGCCGTTGCGTGCGACCGGCGGAGACCAGGATCCACTGGTCGGTGAGGGGGTCGTACCGGCGGTGCGGCTCGAGGAAGAGGCGGCTCGCGTCCTCACCGCCACCGGTCGAGCGCTCGCTCACGGGGCCCTCCCGTTCCCCGCCGACCGGAGGGGCTTCCGGGCGGTCGAGACCGACCGGCTCGGTACGGTGAGCGGATCGACGACCACGAGCTCCTTGACGTGTTCCGCGAGCACCTGGCGAGCCGCGGGCTGGAGGCCGCTGTCGGTGATGAGGAGGTCGGCCTGCTCGAGCCGGGCGATCATGCTGATCCCCGTCGTCTCCCACTTCGTGTGGTCGGCCACGACCGCCAGCCGCCGACCCGCCTCGATGAGGGACCGATCGGTCTCGGACTCCAGGAGGTTCGGGGTCGTGAAGCCGGAGCGGACGTCCATCCCATGGACGCCGATGAAGACGAGATCCACGTGGACGGTCCGCAGCGCGGCCACCGCGAACGGCCCGACGAGTGCATCCGAGCGGGTGCGGACCCCGCCCGTCAGGATGATCGTCTGGTCGGGTCGGCCCCCGTGGAAGAAGAGATCGGCGACGGGCACGGAGTTGGTGACGACCGTCAGTCGTGGGATCCCGAGGAGCTGCCTCGCGACCGCGTACGTCGTGGAGCCGGCCGACAGCGCGATCGCCATCCCGGGCTCGACATACGGGGCGGCCGCGGCGGCGATCGCCTCCTTCTCGGCCTGCTGCATCCGGACCTTCGTCGCGAACGCGGGCTCGAACGAGGTCCCGCCGGGCAGCGCCGTGGCGCCGCCATGGACCTTCTCGAGGAAGCCGCGTTCCTCGAGCTGCTCGAGGTCGCGGCGGATGGTCATGTCGGAGACTCTGAGGTCGCGCGCCAGATCCGCCACGCGGACGCCGCCGTGATCCCGCAGGCGGGCCAGGATGTAGGCCTGTCGCTGCTGCGCGAGCAATCCGACCCCAGGGGCGGCCCCCGACGCCCCGCGGCCTGATCCCCTGCGGCTCGGTCGCCGGCTCCGGTCTCCCATGGCAGCGTCAAGATTGGCGAAGCGACCCCCGTAAGTCAACAGATTCGCACGCGCCGCATCCTTTCCCATCCGCACGATCCGCCGACGGGCCGCCGCGCAGGCGCGCACAGCCCCTCGAACGCCGCGAATCGAGGATGTCGGTTTATGTTCGGATCCCCGGGTCGAGCCGCGCGAGGGCGGACACGAACCAGCGTTCGCGCGGCGCGACGACCAGGGGCGGCGGGGTCGAGCGCCGCAAGGCCCGGGCCGGGCAGACGACGGCGGCGAGCGGAGGAAGGGATCCCGCTCGCCGCCGTCCAGCGGCCCGCGCTGCCCTCGTCGCCGTTCAGGCGGCCGGCGTGGCCTCCGGGGCGCCCTCGGCGCCGGACTCGCGCCCGAGCCCCATGAGGAAGCGCGTGAACAGGTAGGCGCCCGTCAGGCCGAAGAGCACCAGGCTGACCCAGAAGATCGGCCAGGCCAGCCCGTTGACGACGGACGGGTCGCCGCTGGCGGCCGTCAGCGCGCCCGGGACCCAGTCGAGGCCGACGCCCTTCCACGCGTCGACCTGGTCCGCCGCCTCGAGGCCGTAGACCTGCGGGACGATGTACAGGATCGACGAGACGAACAGGATCACGCTGACCCACTGGAACGTCCGCGGATCGTCGTCGGCGTCGCGCGTCAGCTTGAGCACGAGCGCCCAGAACAGCCCGACCGTCGCGAGCGGCGCGGTGAGCGGCAGGCCGAGCCCGATGTAGAGGTTCGGCATGAGGAACACGACCCCGAGCGCGAGCGTGACGACCATCAGCGCGTCGCGGATCAGGACGTAGGACAGCCACCACACGTCGGCCCCGAAGCGGAGCGTCAGGGTGCCGAGGAACCGGACGATGTACGGCCGGGCGAAGTGCAGGACCAGGGTGAAGGCCCAGAGGATCGGCAGGATGGCCGCCAGCGACAGGACCAGCCAGGTGGAGCCGCCGCTCGTCAGGGCTTTGGCGAGATCGTCACCGCTCATCGGGGCCTCCTAGGCGGCGCCGGTCCGCGGTCGGCGGACCGAGGCCTGGCGCAGGTTGTAGGCGACGGCGTACAGGCCGAGCAGGCCCACGAGCACCGCCGACAGGTAGCACAGCGGGAACGCGAGGTCAGGGTTCTTCGAGGTGACGAGGGCGTTCACCAGCCCGCTGTTGGCGTCCCCGGCGACGTTCGTCATCTGGACGCCGAGGAGATACGGCACGATGTAGAGGACGCCGCCGATCCCGAGCAGCGCGGTCTGGATCCGGAACCAGCGAAGGTCGGCGTCACCCTTGGTCGTGAGCTTGATCACCAGCACCGCGAACGCGCACACGGCGGCGAGGCCGCCGGTGATCGGCAGGTCCTGGGCGCCGATCACGTCCGGGTAGAAGAAGATGAAGCTGCCGAGGAAGACCTGGACGAGCAGGATGTCGCGCAGCGCGACGTACACGATCCACCACAGGTCGGCGCCCAGACGGAGGGAGAACTTGTGGAGGTTCTTGACCATGTAGGGCCGCGCGATCTGGAGCGCGAGGGCGAGCAGCCATAGCGCGACGAGCGCCGCGGCGATCGTCCCTTCGACGAAGGCCTCGCCCGCGTCGAAGAAGCCCGAGACCTGTTCGGGTGTCATCCCTGTCCTCCTGTGGCTGCCGAAGCCTGGGCGGATGGTGGAGTGCCGATCGGTGCCGGCGGCATCGCGAACGGGGAGACCTGGGCCCGATCAGGACCGCGGCCGGCCGCGACCTCGACGGTCGGGCAGGCGGCCACCGCATCGCAGCGGAAGCACCGGCTCGCCTCGGCGCGCGCCTTCGCCTCGTCGAAGCCGACCTGGGTCGCGCTGAACGACCCGCGCTGGACGACCGGCAGCGGCGGATGGGCCCGCTCGCGCAGAGCGAGATCGAGCCGCAGCTGCGGCTCCGGCGGCGTCGCGTAGCGGACGGCGGCCATGATCTCGGCCTCGCCGTCCGCCGCGCCCGAGAGGTACTCGTGGATCGCGCCGGCGGCCCTGCGCCCCGACGCCACCGCGTCGATGATGGTCTTGGGGCCGGAGACGACGTCGCCGCCGGCGAACACGCCGGCATGGCCCGTCGCGAGCGTGCGCGGATCGGCCACGATGCCGGCCCACGCACTCACCTCGATCCCGGCCCCCTCCGGGAGGATCGACGGGTCGGGCTCCTCGCCGATCGCGACGAGGACGGTCGACGTGGCCACGACCTCCTCGCTGCCCTCGACCGGGGCCCAGACGGCCCGCCCGCGCTCGACGGCACCGGTCGGCGCCTGGCGCACGATGCGGAGGCCGACGACGGCCCCGTCGCGTCCGAGGACCTCGGTCGGGACGGCGCCGGTGCGGACGACGATGCCCTCGCGCTCGGCGGCCTCGATCTCCTCGGCCTGGGCGGGCATCTCGGCCCGGCCGCGGCGATAGAGGATCGTGACCGATGGCGCGCCGCAGCGCCAGGCCGAGCGCGCCGCATCCATCGCGGTCGAGCCGCCGCCGACCACGACGACCGGGCCGCTATAGCGCGGCGGCTCATCGAGGTTGACCTGCTTGAGGAAGAGCGTGGCCGGGACGACGCCGCGGAGCTGGTCACCCTCGACGCCGAGGCGCCGGCTCTTGGGCGCGCCGGTCGACAGGAAGACCGCGTCGAAGCCCTCG
>JAPVSP010000383.1:0-3854 GCA_047519685.1 Chloroflexota bacterium | reverse complement strand
TCGACAGCTCGAGCGCGACGTCGACGATCATGTCCTCCTGGCCTCCGACCACCCGCCGCCGTCCGAGCTCGAGCAGGATCTCGCGCGCGTCGACCCCGAAACGCTCCGCGGCGCGCTCGGCGTGGAGCAGGAAGCTCGAGTAGACGCCGGCGTAGCCGAGCGTGAGCGCCGGCCGGTCGATGATCTGCTCGCGGGGCATGATCGGACGGACGACGTCCTCGGCGACGTCCATGATCGCGAGCGTGTCGACGCCGGTCCGGTAGCCGAGCTTCTCGGAGACCGCGACCAGCACCTCGGTCGGGCAGTTGCCGGCCCCGGCCCCGAGGCCCCGGCTGCAGCCGTCGATCTGGTCGACGCCCTCCTCGAGCGCCCCGATGCTGTTGGCGACCGCCAGCGAGAGGTTGTTGTGCGCGTGGATGCCGACCTGGGTGGCGGGCCCCAGGCCGCCCTTGAGCTCGGCGACCCTGGCTCGCGCGTCGTGGGTCGTCATGGCTCCCGCGGAATCGACGACGTAGACGGCGTCCGCGCCGGCGTCCTCCATGATCCGCGCCTGCTCGAGGAGCTTCGCGGGCTCGAGCATGTGGGCCATCATCAGGAAGCCCACGGTCTCCATCCCGAGGTCCTTCGCCGTCCGGAGGTGCTGGATCGCGATGTCCGCCTCGGTGCAATGCGTCGCGATCCGGGCGACCGAGGCGCCCAGCTCCCGCACGACCGCCAGGTCCGCGGCCAGCCCGATCCCGGGCAGGAGCAGGACGGCGATCTTCGCCCGGCGCACCGCGCCGGCGGCGGCCCGGATGAGCTCGCGCTCGTCGACCTTCGAGAAGCCGTAGTTGAAGGACGAGCCGCCCAGGCCGTCGCCGTGGCTGATCTCGATGACCGGGACCCCGGCCGCGTCGAGCGCGGCGGCGATCGCGGCCGCCTGGGCCGGCGTGTACTGATGGCGGAGGGCGTGACTGCCGTCGCGCAGCGTGGAATCGGTCAGCCGGTAGGCGGTCGCGGGGGCCGGCGGGGTGGCGCCGTTCGTCGGTCCGATCGCCAGCGGCTCGCTCATGCGACCGCTCCCGCGCCGATCCGCTCGGCAGCCAGCGTCTCGCCGACCCGGACGGCCGAGGCCGTCATGATGTCCAGGTTGCCGGCGTACGGAGGCAGGTAGTCGCCGTTCCCGGTGACCTCGAGGAAGATCGTGACCCGGCCGGCGGTCGTCCCGCCAGGGGTGGTGAACGGACCGTCGTCGAACACGACGCCCTTGACCCGGTAGCCCGGGACGTACGTCTGTACCTCGGCCGCCATCGCGGCGATCGATGCCTCGACCGCCGCGTGGTCCGCGCCCTCGGGCAGGGCGCAGTAGACCGTGTTGCGCATGAGGATCGGCGGCTCAGCCGGGTTGAGGACGATGATCGCCTTGCCGTGCGCGGCTCCCCCGATCGATCCCAGCCCCTGGGCGGTCGTCTCGGTGAACTCGTCGATGTTCGCGCGGGTGCCGGGTCCGGCCGAGCGGGAGGCGACGGTGCTGACGATCTCCGCATACGGCACGGAGGTCACCCGGCTGACGGCCGCCACCATCGGGATGGTCGCCTGGCCGCCGCAGGTGATCAGGTTGAGGTTCGGCCGGTCGAGATGGGCCCGCAGGTTGACCGGGGGGATGACGGCCGGCCCGACCGCCGCCGGCGTCAGGTCGATGGCGACGATGCCGGCCGCCTGGTAGCGGGGCGCGTTCGCCGCATGGATCCGCGCGCTCGTCGCCTCGTACACGATCCGGACGCCGAGCCGGCCGGCGTTCGCGAGCAGCCAGTCGACGCCTCCGGCGGTCGTCTCGATGCCCCAGCGACGGGCCTTGGCGAGCCCGTCCGACGCTGGATCGATGCCGATCACGGCGACCGGCTCGAGGATGGCCGAGCGGAGGAGCTTCTTCGCGAGGTCGGTGCCGATGTTGCCGGATCCGACGATGGCGACCGGGACGCGGCCGGTCGGGGCTGCCGCCATGCTCCCTCCTTCAGACGAACCGGACGGTGACCGAGCCGAGGCGGTCGAAGCGGGCCCGGAACGTGTCGCCCCGGGCCACCGGGACGGACCCGTGGAGCGCGCCGGGCATGATCAGGTGACCGGGCTCGAGGGTGACCCCGAGCGCGCCGAGCGTGTTGGCTGCCCAGGCGACCGCCTCGGCCGGGTTGCCGAGCGCGGCCGCGCCGGCACCCGTGGCGACCACCTCGCCGCGGCGCTCGAGCACGACGCCGATCGTCCGCAGGTCCAGGCCCTCGACGGGCGTGAGGCGCCCACCGACGGTGACCCGCGCCGATGACGCCAGGTCGGCGACGGTGTCCGGCAGGCGGATCCGCCATCCCTCGATCCGTGAGTCGATGATCTCGAGGGCCGGCGCGATGCCGGCGGTCGCGTTCAGCGCGTCGAGCGAGGTCACCCCCGGGCCGCGCAGCGGCGCCCGCAGGACGAACGCGATCTCCGCCTCGATCCGGGGCTGGATCAGGTCATCGACCGCGATCGGGCGGCCCTCCGGGACCATGAAGCCGGAGAGGATGGGGCCGTAGTCGGGCTGGTCGACGCCGAGCTGCTCCTGCATGGCGCGCGAGGTCAGGCCGAGCTTCCAGCCGACGAGCGACTCGCCCGAGCCGAGCCGCCGGCCCACGACGACCTGCTGGATGCCGTACGCGTCAGCGACGGTCAGCCCGGGCTGCTCGTCGGTCAGCGGCGGGACGGGCGCCCGGCCGACCCACGCGTCGTAGAGCCGGCCGCCCAGGCGCTCGATGGCCGCGGGGTCCAGGGCCGGCCCCGTCACGGCCGCGCCCTGCCGGCGCCGACGCGCAGGCCGTAGTCGCGCGGCCGATGGCCCAGCCGCGAGCTGATCGCGTCGGCGATCCGCACGGTCTCGGCCGCGAACCGGCGGACGGTCTCACGGGTGAAGCGGGGGCCCGGACCGGCGACCGAGATGGCGGCGACGACGCGACCGGAGGCGTCGCGGATGGGTGCCGCGAGGGAGGTGACGCCCATCTCGGACTCGTTGAGGTTCTCGGCCCAGCCGCGCCGGCGGATGGCCTCGAGCTCCTCCTCGAGCCGGTCGCGGTCGGTGATGGTGTGGGGCGTGTGCGCGACGAGCTGACGGCCGTCGAGGATCGCGGCGCGCTCCGGCTCGGAGAGGAAGGCGAGGAGGACCTTGCCGGTGCTCGTGCAGTGCGCGTGGTTCCGATGACCGACCCGGCTGAACAGCCGGAGGGTGTGCGGGCTCTCGCGGCGGGCGATGTAGACGACCTCGGCGCCCTCGAGGATCGCGACGTGGACGGTCTCGCCGGTGCGGTTGCGCAGGTCGTCGATGGGCCCGGCGATCACGTCGTGCAGGTCGAGGTGATCCGCGACGATGGCGCCGAGCTCGTAGAGCTTCAGCCCCAGGCGGTAGCGTCCGGCCTCGTCGCGCTCGACGAGGCCGTCGCGGGCGAGCGTCGACAGCAGCCGGTGGACCGTGCTCTTGGCGAGGCCCAGCCGGGCCGCCAGCTCGCTGACGCCGAGGTCGCGGTCGGCCGGCGTGAACGCGCACAGGAGCCGGGCCGCGTTGCGGACCGAGGAGAGCCCCTCCCCGCGCGGCTTCTCGCGGGCCGCCGGGCCGATCTCGTCGATCGGCCGGTCCGGGATCGGCCCGCCCGGGGCATCCCGCTCGGGGGGCGGGGCCGGGCGCGTCGCAACGGTCATCGATCGGCCTGCGCGGTCGCGCCGGCGCGGACGGCGCGAAGCACGGCCCGACGGAGGGCCTCGCCGTCGGCCGCCGGGCTCTCGGCGAGGCGAGCGACCTCCGCGTCGGCCGGGGCGAGCTCCCGCGCCAGCAGCGCGGCCGCCCGGGGCAGGCCGGC
>JAPVSP010000382.1:0-2955 GCA_047519685.1 Chloroflexota bacterium | reverse complement strand
TGAGCGCCGTCTGGGCGCCGCGGGGGGAGGGGACGCTCCGGGTGGGGCTGGCCGGCCTCGGCGCGATGGGCCGGAACCACCTGCGGGTGCTCTCCGCTCGCCAGGACTGCCGGCTGGTCGCCCTCGCCGACCCGCTGGTCGAGGCGCTCGCGGACGCGGTCGAGCGGACCGGCGCGCAGGGCTTCCACGAGCCGCTGGTGATGCTGGCCGAGGCCGAGCTCGACGCGCTCGTGATCGCGGCCCCGACCACCGCCCACGTGCCGACGGCGCTCGCGGCCATCGAGCGTGGCATCGCGGTCCTGGTCGAGAAGCCGCTCGCCGCGAGCGTCGACGAGGGGCTCGCCATCCTCGCCGCGGCCCGCGACCGCGGTGTCCCCGTCCAGGTCGGCCACGTCGAGCGCTTCAACCCGGCCGTCCTGGAGCTCGGCCGGCTCCTCCACGACGGGGGCTGGCTGAGCACGATCTACGCCATCGCCAGCCGGCGGGCGGGGCCGTTCCCGGCCCGGATCCGGGACGTGGGCGTCACGATCGACCTCGCGACGCACGACGTCGACATGCTCAGCTGGATCGCCGGCGAGCGACCGGCCCGCGTGTACGCGGAGCTCGCCCAGCGGATCCATGCGACGCACGAGGACCTCCTGTTCGGCCTGCTCCACTTCCCGTCGGGCGCCACCGGCATGCTGGACGTCAACTGGCTCACCCCGGCCAAGCGTCGACAGCTCACGGTCGTCGGCGAGGAGGGGATGTTCGAGCTCGACTACCTGACCCAGCGGCTGACCTTCACGAGCGCGGACACGGCCCATCCGCGGCTCATCGGCGGGTACGCCCCGACGTTCGAGGGTCAGGTGGCGGAGATCCCGGTGGCCAGCGCCGAGCCGCTGGCCGCCGAGCTCGACGCCTTCCTGCGCGTCGTCCGCTCCGGTGGGCGACCGGTGGTGGACGTCGAGGACGGCCTGTGGGCCGTCGCGATCGCCGGTGCCTTGCTCACGGCGGCCGCCGAGGGGCGGCCCGTCGACCTGTCCGATCTGACCGCGAGGCTTGCCGTCCGATGAGTCGCATCGTCACCCGACCGAGCACCGGTCAGAGCCTGCTCGGAGGCTCCATCGAGCTGCCGCTGTCGCCCTGCGAGCACCGTGCGCCGCGCGAGGTCTCGCCGTGGGACGGCGAGGAGGGGACGACCGGGACGGTCGCGGTCGTGGGAGCCGGCAAGATGGGGCTGCCGCTGTGCGCCCAGTTCGCCGGTCACGGCTGGCAGGTGGTGGCGGTGGACGTCCAGCAGACCGTCGTCGACGCGATCAATGCCGGCCGTTCCCATGTGACCGAGGAGCCCGGCCTCGCGGAGCGCGTCGCCGAGGTCCATGCGCGGGGCCTCCTTCGGGCGACGACCGACGGCGCAGCCGCGGCGCGGGACGCGGACGTCGTCGTCCTCATCGTTCCGGTCATGCTCGACGACGAGCAGCAGCCCGACTACCGCTTCATGGACGCGGCCGTCGCGTCGGTCGCGCCGGGGATCCACCCCGGGTCCACGGTGATCTTCGAGACGACCCTGCCGGTCGGCGACACCCGCGGCCGCTACGTCCCGCGGCTGGAGGCCGCGAGCGGCCGGCGCGTCGACGACGATCTCTTCGTCGCCTTCTCGCCCGAGCGTCTCTACAGCGGCTCGGCGCTCCGGAACCTCGCGATGTACCCGAAGCTCGTCGGTGGCGTGGGCCCGGAGTCCGGGCGGCGCGCGGCCGCGTTCTATGCCTCGGTCCTCGACGCCGAGGTCGTGCTGATGTCGTCCGCGGAGGCGGCCGAGTTCAGCAAGCTCGCCGATACGACCTATCGGGACGTGAACATCGCCCTGGCCAACGAGTTCGCGCGGTATGCCGACCGGGTCGGGGTGGACATCCAGGAGGTCATCGCCGCGGCGAACAGCCAGCCCTACAGCCACGTCCACCAGCCGGGCATCGGGGTCGGCGGACACTGCATCCCGGTCTACCCGCACTTCCTCCTCTCGCGCGCACCCGAGATGGAGCTCGTCGACCTGTCGCGGCGGGTGAACGACGGCCAGGTCGGGCTCGCCATCCGGACCATCCAGCGCGTCCTCGGCGGGCTCGAGGGGGTCCCCGTCCTGGTCCTCGGCCTGACCTATCGCGACGGGGTCAAGGAGCTGGCCTACTCGCGGGCGCTCCCGCTCATCGAGCGACTGAGGTTCCATGGCGCGGTCGTCTCGACCTACGATCCCCTCCTCAGCGAGGCCGAGATCGAGGCGCTCGGGGCGACCCCGTACCGGTGGGGCGAACGGTCGGACGCCCGGGCCATCGCCACGCAGACCGCGGATCCCAGATGGCGCGAGCTGGACCCCGCCTGGTTCCCCGACCTCGAGGTGCTCTACGACGGCCGGAACAGCCTGCGCGACCTCGAACTGCCCCACCGGGTGGAGTATCACGGCGTCGGCGTGCCCGCGGCCGTCCGTCGCGCCGCGGTGGGAGCGGTCGTCTGACGGCCGACCGCTAGGCTCGCCCGGTGCGCATCGTCAGCGTCGTCGGGACGCGGCCCCAGCTGATCAAGGCGGCGGCTCTCGAGCCGGCCCTGCGGGCCCGTCACGCCGTCGTCTCCGTCGACACGGGGCAGCATTACGACGAGGCGATGGCCGGGGTCTTCTTCGCCGAGCTCGGGCTGGCCGCGCCCGACCACTCGCTCGGCGTCGGCGGCGGCTCGGGGACGGAGCAGGTCGCTCGGATGCTCCTAGGGCTCGAGCAGATCCTCGTGGCCGAGCGACCGGACGCGGCCCTCGTCTACGGCGACACGAACTCGACCCTCGCCGGGGCGCTGGCGGCCGCGAGGCTCGGCATCCCGATCGCCCACGTCGAGGCCGGCCTGCGGAGCTTCGACCGAACGATGCCCGAGGAGCTCAACCGGGTCGTCGCCGATCACCTCTCGCGCTGGCTGTTCGCCCCGACGCCGACGGCG
>JAPVSP010000381.1:0-1946 GCA_047519685.1 Chloroflexota bacterium | reverse complement strand
CACCCGAACGTGCTGGCGCCCGGGAAGCGGACCCTCCACACGCTGATGCCCGGCATGCTCTTCCGCTCCGGGCGGCCCTGGGTCGTCGCCGGCTCGATGGGCGGCGACGCCCAGCCGCAGATCCACGCCCAGCTCGTCTCGGCCCTCGTCGATGGGCGCGTCGACATCGCGACGGCGGTCGGGGCGCCCCGCTGGTTCGTGGAGCCGGCCGAGCACTTCGCCCCGCCGCTCGACGTGGTCGCGGAGCCGCGCTTCGCGCCGGGGGTGCTGGAGGCGCTCGAGGCGCTCGGGCACCCCGTCACGCGGGCCGCGCCGTTCGATCCGCTGCTGGGCCACTGTCACGCGATCGAGCTCGTCGACGGCGGCCCCGCTGCCGGCGGGACGCTGGCCGCGGCGACGGACCCACGGAGCGCAGGTCTGCCGGCGGTCCGCTGAGGCCCGGCCGCCGGGTACCCGAGGCTGGCCGGGGCTTCTATACTCCGGCGTGCCGGTGACTGCCGCGCTCACACGTTCGCTAGTCACCGGCGTCGCCTATCCGGGAGCCGGAGGGACCGCGTGACCTCGAACGTCGGCCAGAACTACCCGTACACGAGCGAGAGCGAGGCGCAGCGCGTCGCGGCGATCGCGACGCTCGTCGCGAGCCGCGAGGGCCTCGCCGACAGGCTGGCCGCCGAGACCACTCCCGCGGACCGCAACGAGCGCTGGTGGGTCTGGAAGTGTCCGACCCGCGGTTGTCCCGGGCTCCTCCACGTCGCGGGCTACGCATTCGAGAAGCACGCGCTCTACGTCGTCTGCGACGGGACCTGCGCCAAGACGTTCCTGCGCTGACGGGGGCCCCTCAGGCCCGGCTCGGCCCGAGCCCTCCTCACGGCCGCCCCCGATGACCGAGATCCTCCTGTCGCCGGCGGCCTCGAGGCGTCGCCTGGCGATCGATGGGCTGGGGATCATGGCCTCGACGGCCGGCTTCGGGCTCGTCTACGGGCTGTCGGCGCGCGGGGCGGGGCTCTCCCTGGCCGAGGCGGTCGCCATGAGCTCGATCGTCTTCGCCGGCGCCTCCCAGTTCGCCGCCGTCGGGTACCTGACGCAGGGTCTGGGCTGGCCGGCGATCGTCCTCCTCACCGCGCTCCTCAACGCCCGGCATCTCCTCTACTCGGCCGCGCTTGCGCCCTGGCTGTCGCGGACGCCGCGCCCTGCCCGGGCGCTCATGGCCCACGTGCTCACCGACGAAGCGTTCGCGCTCTCGATCGCGCACTTCGGACGGCTCGGCCGGGCCGACATGCCCGGCTTCTGGTACGCGGCGATCGTGACGACGTTCATCCCGTGGAACCTTGCCACGATCGGCGGGATGCTCCTGGGCTCGGCCGTGGCCGACCCGTCGGCGCTCGGGCTCGACGTCGTGTTCCCGGCCGCGATGGGCGGCCTGGCGCTGGGACTGGCGACCGGGCGGCGCGAGATCGTGGCCGCCGCCGCGGGCGCGGCGATCGCGGTCGCGGTCTCGCTCGCCTGGCAGCCCGCCGGCGGGATCGTGATCGGCGGGCTCGCGGGACCGCTGGTGGCGATGCTCGTGCCGGCCGGGCCGCGGCGCCCTGGCCAGGTCCCGCCGGCACCCGAGCTGGGACACGACCTGGCGGGTCACGATCCCTTCGCGGGGACCGCGCCATGAGCCTCGGGCTCGTCCTCCTCGCGGTCCTCATGGGCGCGGTCACGTACCCTTCGCGCTCCGTGCCTTTGCTGGCGCCAGGATTCGAGCGCCTGCCGGCCCGTGCCCTCGAGTACCTCCGACTCGTCGCTCCGGCGGTGCTGGCCGCGCTCGCCGCCGCGAACACGATGATCGCGACGACCGCCAGCGGCCGTCCCTCCTTCCACATCGGGATCGAGTGGGCCGCCGTCCTCGTCTGCATCGGGTTCGTCGCCTGGCGGCGGAGCCTCTTCCTGGGCCTGCTCAT
>JAPVSP010000380.1:0-1993 GCA_047519685.1 Chloroflexota bacterium | reverse complement strand
GCGGCTCGGGGCCGCGGCGTCGGACGAGGTCGCGGCCGAGGCCGAGGCGGCATGGCGCGGGACGCACCAGGTCCGCCCCGTCACGGACGACTCGCTGCTGGCCGCGAAGCAGTCGCTGGCCGAGGCGATCGAGAGCCTCGTCGACGTCCTTGGGGACCGCCAGGCGCTCGGCTCGATCGCGCCGATCGACCGGGCGAACCTCGCCAAGTACCTGACGATCGCGAAGCTCCGCCTCGAGAACGCGATCGCGATGGTCAGGAGCGCCGACACGCGCGATTAGCGTCGCTGGGCGATCTCGGCAGACGGCACGACGCCGGCGTCGCGGACGCCGGCGTCGTCGATTCCCCGGGGCGTGGGAGCTACTTCGTCGGGGCGTTGCCCGTCGGCGCGTGCTGCCCGGACTTGCCGCGGGTCGGGGCGGGACCGGCCGGGGGCGGGTCGCCCGGCTTGACGGTCCCTCGAGCCACGGCCGACACGTAGGCCCCGTGGTTGGCCCAGCCGGCGGGGGTCGTTCCCTGCGCGGCCTCGGAGACGAGCGCCCCGTGGTCGCCGCCGGGGGTCTGACCGGTCTGGTCGGTGCTGTCGGTCTGGTCCTGCGCGTCCGTGGAGACGCTCGACTCTCCGCTGGGCGGGACGACCTGTCCGGACGAGTGCTCGGCCTGGTCGAGCCCCTGGCTAGCGCGGGCAAGACCCTCGGCCGCGGCCTGCGGGAGCCGGGCGGCGAACGCCGCCCCCGCCGAGAGGGCGAGGACCGCGATGGCGATCAGGAAACCTCGGAAGCGTCGCACGATCGGTCGGACCTCCTGCCGTGAGAGGTGGCGGGCCCGTCACCCTCGACGGAGAGGACCCTGCTCACACCTGGATAACGAGGCGGACCACCGCGCTGTTAGGGGGTACCAAGGTCCCGGCGGCCCCGCCGAAAGGTCCCACGGGCTCCCCCGGCGGCTCTCCTGGCGGCCCGCTCGAGCCACGACCCGCTCAGACCGGGATGGCGACCCCGGCCAGCCAGCCGGCGGCCAGCAGCGCGACGCCGAGGGCCTGGAGCTCCCAGCCTCGCTCGCGCCGTGCCGGGATGGAGCCACGGGCCAGACCCACGCCGAGGGCTCCGATCGCCACTCCGGCCAGCACCAGGGCGAGGCCGGCGATGCGGCCGCCGAGGACGACGAGCGACCCGATCGCCAGGGCGGCGACGGCTGCGTAGAGCCCGGCCGCCAGCCCCCAGGTCTTCGACGCGCCGAGCGCGACGGCCGGGGTGCGGACGCCCGACGCGCGGTCGCGATCGATGTCCACCAGGCCGTTGCCCAGGGACAGAGCCGCGCCGGCGAGCGCCGCGGTCGGCACGAGCACCAGGAACACGCCCGGGACGCTGGCGGTCGCCCCCAGCCAGCCGTAGACCGGCAGGAGGGGGATGCCGACCGCGTACGGAAGCCAGGCCCATGGGGTCCCCTTCAGCCACAGGTCGTAGAGGAGACCGTCGGCGGCGACGATGACGGCCAGCGCGGCCAGCGCCGGCCCCGACGCCAGCGAGAGGGCGATCCCGCCCACGAAGCCGGCCGCGGCGAGCGCGCGCGCCAGCCGGAGCGACACGCGACCGGCCGGGATGGGCTTCCCGGGCTTCAGCGTGTCGGTCCCGGCGTCGGCGATGTCGTTCGTGGCGCCGATCCCGAACTGCACGAGCGTCATCCCCGTCCCCAGGCGGATGGCCGCGGCGGGATCGGCCCCGGCCACGCTGGCGATGGCACCCGCCACGATGCCGTCCAGGATCGATGGGAAGGGGTGGACGACGCGCAGGAGCCCGCCCAGTCGCTCCGTCGCGGATGGCCCTCCTCCGACGGCCCGACGCCCGTTGGACGGTCCTCGATCAGACGTAGACGAGATCGTGGAAGTTCTCGACCAGGTACTCGATGATCCGGGCCCGCGCGTCCGGGACCTGCGCCCGGAGGCCCGGCACCAGTGCGTGGAGGGCGATCGCGGGGACCAGCGTCCGCCCTTC
>JAPVSP010000379.1:0-2904 GCA_047519685.1 Chloroflexota bacterium | reverse complement strand
TCATGCTGACCGGGGTCACGCGGCGCGACCAGGTCGAGGCGCTGCCGTACGGCGACCGGCCGACGGCCGTGGCGGGGAACGCCGACGAGCTGGCGAGCGCCCTCGAGCGGCTCGCCCGCGGCTGAGCCGCGCGGCCGACGCTATCGTCCGGTCGCGACGTCCTGGGGCCGGCCCGCTCCGGGTCCCGCGGACGCCCGGTCTCGCGCGGGCTCCTGCGCGCCGGCGGTGAGCCCCTCGGGGCCTCCCGCCGCGAGCGTCGCCTCGAACCGCTCGAGGAGCCGCGTGGCACGGAGGTCGGTCAGGAGCGCCCGCGCCCGCTCGAGGGCCTCGTGGATCTCCGGCTCCGCCGCGCCGAGCGTGATCGCGGCGTGGAGGGCGACGAGCGCCTCCTCGTACAGGACGCCCAGGTCGTGCAGCTCGCCCAGGGCTCGTCGATAGCCCGCGAGCGCCTCCACCGCTCGCCCGTCCAGGGCGGCGAGGCCCGCGCGCAGGCCGGTCCGGAGGGCGTCGATGAACCGGCCGTGGGCGCCCCGCGCGTCGAGCGCCTCGAGCGAGGCGGCCGCGCGCTCGCGATCGCGGAGCCAGAGGGCCGTGGAGGTCGCCACCCACAGATTCTGGGATGCCGAGAACGGATCGAGATCCGCCGCGGCTCGCCACCGATCGTGCGCGGAGGCGAGGCGTCCCTCGACGAAGTCGAGCGTGGCCCGGACATCGTCCGCGCCCGCCCGCGCGTTGGGGTCACGCTCGCCCCCCATCGCCGTCAGGTAGCGCTCGACATCGGTCGCCGTCGCATCGCCGCGCATGAGACCGATGTGGGCGGTCGTCCCGAACAGGGCCGTCCGGAGCAGCGGATCCGGTTCGGCCGCCGCCGCCTGCTCGTACGCTCGGATGGCCCAGTCCCAGTCGCCGACCGCGGTCGCGAGGCCCACCGCATTGACCAGCAGGCTGGCGGCGCGCCCTCGCTGCCCCAGCCGGGCGGCGAGCTCCGACCCCTCCTGGGCGAGCAGGAGCCCGCCGCGTGGGTCGTCGTATCCGAGCAGCGCCGAGAGGTTGATCCGCGCCCGCAGCTCGGTCGCCCCCAGACCGTGGGCTCGCGCGAGCTCGAGCCCGCCGCGCAGGACCGCGACCCCCTCCCGGAGCCGTCCGTCGCTCGCCATCGCCGATCCCTTGGTGATGAGCGTGTCGGCGAGCAGCGGGACAAGGTCGAGCCGCTCCATCGCCGGGAGGACGGCCTCGGCGGCCTCGGTCGCCCGGGCCGGCTCGCCGTGCATGAAGTAGGCGCGCGCCAGCTCGCCGCGGAGCCCGATGAGGTCCGGGTCGTCGCCGAGGTCGGCGAACTCGTCCGCGGCCGCCTCGAGGGTCGCGAGGGCCTGTTCGCTCCGGAGGTTCTCGACCTGGACCCGGCCGAGGGCGCCGATCGCCCGAGCCTGTCCGCGGCGGTCGGCGCGCTCGCGCTGGAGCTCGACCGCGCGCCGCAGGAGCGCCTCCGCCTCGTCGCGCCGGAAGGCCGCGACGGCCGAGCGTCCGGCCCGCTCCAGGAGCTCCGCCTCCTCGCCGACGTCGCCCGCGATCCCCGCCGCCTGGCGGAGGAACGCGAGCGCCTGCTCGTGGGCCCCGAGCGCGACCGCTCGCTCGGCGGCCGCCCGGAGTGCCACGCGGGCCTGCGCCGCAAGGGCGTCGCCCTCCCGCCCGGCCGGCGCGTTGTGGTGGGCGGCCAGGTAGTGCGCGGCGAGCGCCCCGGCGAGCTCGTCGGTCACGAGCGACTCGAAGAACCGGGCGGCGGCGAGGTGGCGGGTCTTCCGCTCGGGGCGGGCGAGCGTGTTGTAGGCGACCTCGCGGATGAGCGCCTGGACGAAGGCGTACTGGCCGCGCTCGGGGGAGCGCGGGTCGGCCTGCTGGGTCAGCAGCTCGCGCCGGGCGAGGGCCCGCAGCCGCGGCTCGAGCTCGGCCTCGTCGACCCCGGTCACCGCGGCGAGGCCCGCGGGCGTGAACGACTGCCCGAGGACCGCCGCGTCCTGGAGGAGCGACCGGTCGGCCGCCGGCAGGGCGTCGAGGCGGGCCGCGATGAGGGCCTGGAGCGTCTCGGGCACGGCCAGCGACGACAGGTCGCCGGTGGGCCGGTAGCGGCCGTCGTCCTCGGCGATCCGACCCTCGGCGACGAGCATCCGGACGGTCTCGACGGCGTACAGCGGGATGCCGTCGGCGCGGGCGACGATCGAGTGCACGGCCGACTCGGGCAGGCCTGGCACCAGCCCCTCGAGGAGCTCGCCCATCGCGTCGTCCGGAAGCGGCTCGAGCGTGAGCGAGACGAGCCCGCGCCGGCCCGCCCCCCAGTCCGGCCGTCGCTCGAGCAGCTCGGGTCGGGCGAGGGTGACGACCAGGATCGGGACGTCGCGGGTCCACTCCAGGAGGTGATCGAGGAACGCGAGCTGGCCGGCGTCGGCCCACTGCAGGTCCTCGAACACGAGCACGACGGTGCCGCCCACGGCGATCCGCTCGAAGAAGGTCCGCCAGGCCCCGAAGAGCTGCTCGGACCCGCCGGGTCGCAGCTCGCCGACCCCGAGGAGCGCCAGCAGGGCCGGCTCGATCCAGCGCCGCTCCGACTCGTCGGGGACGAATCGCTCGACCGCCTCGGCGACCTTCGCCCGGGTCGTCGCCTCGTCGTCGGTCTCGAGCAGCCCCGCCCGGCCGCGGACCATCTCGCCGAGGGCCCAGAACGTGATCCCGTCGCCGTAGGCGGGGCAGCGTCCCGAGTGCCACCAGACGGTCTCGAGCAGGCCGTCGACGTACTTGAGGAACTCCCAGGCGAGCCGGGTCTTGCCGATGCCAAGCGCGCGTGCCGCCGTCACAAAATCCTGATCCCGGAGCGACAGAAACTCTGCCCGGACAAAACGAGTAGCCCCC
>JAPVSP010000378.1:0-2857 GCA_047519685.1 Chloroflexota bacterium | reverse complement strand
GTCGACGTCTCTGGGCGAGTGTCGCCTTCCTGTCTGCCGAGGGAGCGGCGCTCGTGGTCGGTCGCGGGGATTGCCCCGTTGGGCCACTCCAGGCCGAGTGGGGCGATCCTGTGCCGTTCTTCGAGCTCGTGCTGCCACCCCGTGCGGCCAAGGCGGCAGTCCCGATGCTCGCCGTCGTGAGCATCGCCGGGATCGCTGCCCTCGTCCTGAGACGGCCGGGGCTCGTCGCGCGCGCGGCGCCGACACATGGCCACGGTCCTGCCGGCGGCGTGTGATCCCGATTCAGGATCGACGGCACAGCGCGGCGGCTCGAGGCCTGGTATTGACAGTACTGTATTCTGGCAGTACTGTCGTGTACGACTGATGTGTCAGTCGCCCGCCAGGTCAGCGACCAGCACCAGCTCGGGCGCTCCACCGGCAGGGATCGGCCGCGGGCGACGAGGTAGCCGTGAGGCGCCCGAGTCGCCCCCGACCGGGCACCGTGGACCTGCCAGCGAAAGGAGGCAGGGACTGGAGGTTCCTCGTGACCGTCGTCGGCTGGATCATCCTCGTCGTCGGTGCCCTGATCGTCGGAGGCGCGGCACAGCTGCTCATGACCACCGAGATCCTGCCCTATCGCTGGGTCCTGACCGGCATCTCGGCCTTCATCGGTGCGCTTGCCTCGAGCGAGTGGCTGTTCGCCGGTGCCACGCCCGAGAGCGAGGGGATCGCCGTCTGGCCCGCGCCCTCATCGGTGGGCTCGTCGTCGGGGTCGTCGTCGACCTGCTCGCGCAGTGGTACGCGCATCAGCGGGGCGGCGGCACCCAGAGCCATGGTGCGTCCGTCCACTGACGGACGACCGCGCCGCCAGCGGCCCGCCGTCTCCCCCCACGGCGGGCCTCGCCATCCAGGCAGAGGGTCAGGAGGAGCGAACCGTGGACGTGACGGACGCCGGGGCGACGGTCGGCCTCCGCGAGCGGAAGAAGGCCCGGACCCGGGCGGAGATCCGGGAGCAGGCCCTGCGGCTCTTCCTCGCCCAGGGGTACGAGGCGACGACGGTCCAGCAGATCGCCGACGCCGCCGAGGTCTCCCTCTCCACCCTCTTCCGCTACTACCCGACGAAGGCGCGCCTGGCGTTGCCGTTCGACCTCGAGTCCCTGATCCGCGACGCGTTCGCCTCGCTCGGGCCCGACGCGTCGGTCTTCGCCGCGATCCACGCCGCGATGCGGGCGAGCTTCGACGAGTTCGTGGTCGTCGACGATGGCCGGAGCGGCGACGACGGGCACGCAGCCGCGACGCTCGCCCAGGCGCGCGAGGCGGTGCAGGGCGAGATGACGGCGGCCGTCGGCCTGATCGCCGAGCTGATCGGCGAGCGGTGGGCGCGCGACCCGCACGACACGACGGTGCAGGCGGCGTCGGGCGGCGTCGTCGGCGTCGGGATCGCCGCCTGGTCGGCCGACCGCGATCTCGGGCGCGACGCGGCGCTGCGCATCCTCGACGTCGGTCTCCGCGGCCTCGAGGAAGGGTTCCGGCCGTGACCGTCACGTACCGCGCGGAGGCGACGGCCGCCGTCGCCGCCCGGCTCGGCGTCGACCCTCCGTTCGGCTTGCCCACGGGCGAGGCCCTTCGGCGAGCCATGGGGACGGGCCCCAACGCGCTCGAGGGATCGACGCGCCGGCCCGCCTGGCGCATGGTCGCCCAGGTCCGGTGAGCGAGTCACACCGAGCCGACGTCGCGATGGAGCCGCCGGGCGATCCGCCCTCGCACGATCGGGACCCCCATGCGCACCTCGCCCCGCCGCACTCCGGCGAACGGGGCCTGACGAGCAGCGAGGCGGCGGGGCGGCTGGCCGCGTCGGGCCCGAACCGCCTGGTGCCGGGGCGCGTCTCGTCGAGCCGGCTGCGGAAGCTGCTCCAGCCACTCCTCGACCCGATGGTCCTGCTGCTGCTCGTCGCGGCGCCCGTGTACGTGGTCATCGGGGACTACGTCGATGCGGTGGTCGTCTTCGTGGCCCTCGTCCCGATCGCGGCCGTCGGCTGGATCCTGGAGCAGCGCGCCGAGCGCGCCCTCGAGCGCCTGCGGGCGCTCACCGCGCCGACCGTCGTCGTGTGGCGGGACGGTCGCTATGCGACGATCCCGGCCGAGGACCTGGTCCCGGGTGACCTCGCGGCCTTCGTCGAGGGCGACGTGGTCGCTGCCGACGGCCTCGTTCTCGAGGCGACCCAGCTCATGACGGACGAGTCCGCCCTCACCGGCGAGTCGCTCCCGGTCGCCAAGTCCACGGCCGCCGACGAGGCCGAGGTGTTCGCCGGGACGACCGTCGTCTCCGGACGGGGCCTGGTACGGGTCATGACGACCGGTACCGCCACCCGCTACGGGCAGATCGGGCTGCTGGTCGGGACGATCCGCCAGCCGCCGACGCCGCTGCAGCGGGTCGTCAGGCGGCTCGTCCGCTGGATGGGCGTCCTGGCGGCCGTGTTCTGCACGGCCGTCGTGGCCGTCGAGCTCGCGCGCGGGAGCGGGCTCGGGCCGGCGGTGATCGCCGGCGTGAGCCTGGCGATCGCGGCCGTCCCCGAGGAGTTCCCGATGGTGTACGCCCTCTACCTGTCGCTGGGCGCCTGGCGCCTCGCGCGGGACAAGGCCCTCGTCAGGCAGCTCCCGAGCGTCGAGACGCTCGGCTCGACGACCGTCATCTGCTCGGACAAGACCGGGACGCTCACGCTCGGCCAGGTCCGCGTCGCGGCGATCGACACGCTGCTCCCGGCGTCCCGAGCGGAGGGGGCGGACGGCGCCGGGGACGGCGAGGCGAGGCGACTCCTCCGCGCGGCGGTGCTGGCCTGCGAGCCGCGGCCGTTCGACCCGCTCGAGCAGGCGATCG
>JAPVSP010000377.1:0-2546 GCA_047519685.1 Chloroflexota bacterium | reverse complement strand
GACGGGTTCTGGCTCGAGCTGACGGTGGTCGTGGTGTCGGGGTTCCTGACCGTCTGGCCGCCCGTCAGTGTCCCGGTGCTGCCGCCGAAGCTGCCGCTACCTCCGTACACGGCCTCGACGGCGTGATCGCCCGAAGGCAGATCGGCCGTGGACAGGCTGGCCTGGCCATCGGACAGCGTGACCGGTGAGCCCGTGGGCGAGCCGTCGACCCTGAACTCAACCGTCCCATCGGGGACACCCGAGCCGGGGGCCACGGCCGTCACCGTGGCCGTGAACGTCACGGTCTGATGGAACAGGGATGGGTTGGCCGACGAGGTCACGGTCGTTGCTGTGGCGGCCTTGTTCACCGTCTGGACGACGAGGGCGCTGGCACTGCCGGCGTAGCCGGCGCTGCCGGAGTACACGGCCCCGAAGGTGTGGCCGCCCACCGACAGGTCCGACCTGGCGATCGAGGCCTGGCCGCCGGACAGGGCGACCGGCTTGCCCTCGGGCGAGCCGTCGATCGTGAACTGGACCGTTCCGTCGGGGAACCCCGAGCCCGGGGGCAGCGCCGCCACGAAGGCCGTGAAGGTCACCGGCTGGCCGAACACGGACGGGTTCGCGGAGGACGTCACGCTGGAGGTGGTCCCCGCCTTGTTGACGGTTTGGCCTCCGGCGAGGGAGCCGGTGCTCCCGTTGAAGTTCGCGGTGCCGCTGTACACCGCGACGACGGCATGGGAGCCCACCGACAGCGTGTTGGTCGAGATGGCGACCGTCGGCCCGGCCAGAGCGATGGGCGAGCCGAGGTTCGCCCCGTCCACCTGGAACTGGACCGCCCCGCCGTCGGGGAAGAGCCCCGTGGCCGGCGCCACGACCCGGACCTGGGCCGTGAAGGTCACCGACTGCCCGAACACCGACGGCGTGCCCGAGGTCGTCACGGTAGTGCTCGAGTTCGCCTTGTTGACCGTCTGATCGCCGGCCAGAAACCCGCTGCTTGCGTTGAAGGCGGCGTCCCCCGAGTAGACGGCCTCGACGGTGTGGGTCCCCGCCGAGAGGAAGTTGGTCGAGATCCGGGCGACCCCCCCGTTCAGGGCGAGGAGCGTACCGTCGGTCCCGTCGATGCGGAACTGAAGGGCACCGGTCGGGGTGCCCATCAGCGGATCGACCGACACCACGGTGGCCGTGAAGGTCACCGACTGCCGGAACACCGACGGGTTCAGCGAGGAAGTCACGGTGGTCGTGGTGTCGGTCCTGTCCTGGGCGACCGCCGCCGCTGCGCTCAGGCCGAGATAGGCGACGAGCCCCAGGACCAGCATCGCCACGGCGGATGCACGGAGGTAGCCGCATCCGCGCCGCTTCCGAGATCTGCCCATCTCTCATCCCTCTCTTCCGAGGCCGAGGATCCCCGCGGGCCCGGTGCCGGTCCAGGGAGTCCCGGCCCATGTTGGCATGAAGGAAGGGTCGATACAGCTACCCCGACGTAGCTCCATGTATTCAGGTATCGGTCGGGGGGGCGTCGCCAGCGCTTCGGGCACATGGGGCTTTCGCCGCCGGCGACGGGCTAGGTCGAACGGCCGGATGAGGGTGTGGATCAAGCCGAGGCGCAGATGATGTAGACGGTCGGTCTCCGGTCGTCACCGACGCTGGCCCGCTCACGGCGGTGGCGGACGTCTTCGACGCCCTCACCCACGAGCGCCCCTACAAGCACGCCCGGACCGTCGAGGCATCCATCGCGGAGGTCGATGGGCAACGGGGACGGCGGAACGGCGGCGGAGCTGGCCCGAGCGCATCGGCCCGACCTGATCGTCCTTGATCTGGGACTTCAGGACATGGACGGCGGCGAGGTCGGCCGGCAGGTCTGCACGTCCAGCCAAGCCTATGTGGTGATGCTCACCGGTAGAGACGACGAGGTGACAAGCTGGTCGGGCTGTCCGTGGGCGCGGATGACTACATGACCAACCCCTCTCTGCCCGCGCGCTCGTGGCGCGGGGTCGGCCATGCTCCGCGGCCCGAGGGGGCCCAAAGACGACGCGACGGCCACGCCAAGCGGACGCCGACCGATCAGGCCGAGCCGCAGATGATGTAGACCGTAAGGGTCCAGGAGCTCACGCTCCCCGTCGAGACACCCTGGACGGTCCACTGGTTATTGGCAGAGGGGTAGTTCTGCACAACGATGAGCTTCTTCAGGTCGCTGGAGCTCGACGCGCTCAGGAGGTAGCCGCCGGACAGCACCTTCTTGCTCGGCGTCGGGCAGGTCAACGAGATGATCTTGTCATTGGTATCGGTCGTCGAAGTGCTCGTCGTCTCCCAGCCGCTCACGCCCGTGGCACCCGTAGGCCCGGTCGCGCCGGTGGCGCCGTTCGGGCCGGTGGGGCCCTGCGGACCCTGAGCACCCTGCGGCCCTTGGATCCCCTGCTGGCCTTGCGGACCCTGAGCACCCTGCGGCCCCTGCAGCCCCTGCGGACCCTGTGGGCCGGTGGCGCCGGCGGGGCCGGTGGCGCCGGTCGCGCCGGTCGCGCCGGTCGCGCCGGTCGGGCCGATCGGGCCGGTAGGGCCAGCGGGGCCGG
>JAPVSP010000376.1:0-1625 GCA_047519685.1 Chloroflexota bacterium | reverse complement strand
TCGTGGCCTCGGTGCCGTCGTCGCTGAGATACGAATCGAAGGCGATGAGTCTCGGTTCGTTCCCCTCGACGAACTCGGTCATCTCACGGTTCGCTGCCCGCCACTCCTCGGCCTTTCCCGGCGGGATCCGGTACGTCCCGACGAACACGACGCCGGGAAAAGCGCGCATGGCGTCCATCGTGGTCCCCCTCCAACCTTCCGGCTTCCGTCCCTTGATCGGCAATCTACCAGCGGCCACAAGCGGTCCGAGGGAGCCCGCGAGGCGCTGGATCGTGGAAGTCAGGAGCCCTACCTTTCGCCGATCGCGACCTGTAGAGTGAGCCGCGGCCCTGCCGTCCCCGGGGCCGGCCGGCGCGATGACGTCCCCGCGTCGTCAGGGATGTCGGCATGCGATCGAGGGGCTGAGGGAGACGGCTTCGCCGCATCGCGGGCCGGCTCGAGCGGCCGCGATCCGGACGTTCCTGATCGCGGACGTCCGCGCATGCACGCGCTTCACGGCCCAGCACGGTGACGAGGCCGCCTCCCGCCTCGCCCCCAAGTTCGCCGAGGTCGCCGGCGAGGGCGTGGAAGCCTGGGGCGGCGAGCTGGTCGAGCTGCGCGGCGACGAGGCCCTGGCGGCCTTCGACTCCGCTCGCCAGGCGTTGCGCGCGGCGGTCGAGCTCCAGTCCGCGTTCTCGGACGAGGCCGCGAGCGAGCCAGCGCTGCCCCCCGACGTCGGCATCGGCCCCGACGTCGGGGAGGCCGTGCCGGTGGCCCGGCAGCGTCAGTCGGGCGCCGCCGCCTTCGGGAACGCGGCCAGGAAGACCTTCCGGCCGGCGTCGCTCAGGAATGTGTGCGTGGAGCCCGGCATGACGTCGAGCGAGACCGGGTTGCCCTGCGCCTTGAGGACGGAGTACAGGAGCTTCTGCCCATCGACGTAGTCGAACGTGCCGTCGGCGAGCGCCCCGTTCGCCTCGAGCTGCCGGCGCAGGGCGCCCGACGGGTCGCGCACCGCAAGCCACGAGTCGACGGCCCAAGGGTTCCCCACCGTGCGCTCGAACACGGCGCCCGGATGCTCCGACACGAGCATCACGACCTTGAGGTCCCTGTGCTCCGGGAGGGACTTCCACGGCGTGGCGATGTCCACGACTCGGTGGTCGGCGGCGAGGATGTCGTCCCACCCGTTCTCGGCGACGGAGAGCAGCCAGTCGCCTTCGCGGGTCACCAGCGCATCGATCGCGCCAAGGGTCCCGCCCGCAAGGCAGCGGGCCGTCGGCGCGGGGCGGGCGAAGGCGACCATCGACCCAACGTTGGCGCCGGCCGACCAGCCAAACACGACCATCGTCGCCGGGTCGCCGCCATGTTTGGCGGCATTTGCGCGAGCGAACGCAACCGCACAGGCGGCCCTGGAGTTGTACGCCAGGGCCCGGTCGTAGGTGGGTGCGCCTTCTTCGCCCCATGTCGGGACGAAGACGACGAAGCCGAGTTCGGCAACCCCGCGAGCGTCTACGCTCATGTCCCTCTTGTCGCCGGCGCCATTGAGCATCACGACCACGGGCCAGGCTCCCGCGTTGGCCGGAGCGTAGACGTCGAGCATGCTCGGCACCGATCCCTTGTCGGCCGATTCGTAGGCGATGTCGGTGGTC
>JAPVSP010000375.1:0-5270 GCA_047519685.1 Chloroflexota bacterium | reverse complement strand
CTAGCGCACCGCCGCGGGGTCGCTGCGGCCGGATCGACAGGCGGGCGCCGATCGGTCCTGGCCGCGCGGCCGGGGCGGCTGGATCAGTACGGTGGCCAGGGGATCGCCGGCCGGTCCGGATCCGGGTGCGGGAAGCAGCCGTCCATCACGAGCCGGTGGATCCGCTGGCCCACCGCGCGGACCTCGTCCCCGTCGAGCAGCCCGCCGAGCGCCGTGCCGAGCGGCCCATCGAGCTCCGCCCGGAGCCGCCGGAGGACGGCCAGCTCCTCGGCCGTGAGGTGCTCGCCGCGCCACCGCCAGAGCACGGTCCGCAGCTTGGGCTCGGCATGGAAGCAGATCCCGTGATCGACGCCGAACACGTGCCCGTCGGCCATCGGCAGGAGGTGGCCGACCTTGCGATCGGCATTGTTCGCGACGGCATCGAACAGGGCGATCGGCCGCAGCCGGGCATCGCCTTCGACGACCAGCGCGACGCGGTCGATCGACTCGTCCGGCTGGAGCCAGAGCTGGACCATGCCCTGGCCGAACGGGCCGTCCCGGAGGACCGTCGGCGGGACGATCGTCCAGCCCGTGGCCTCCGACAGCCTGTACGCGGCGACCTCGCGGCCCGCCAGTGTCCCGTCGGGGAAGTCCCACAGCGGCCGCTCGCCCCGGATCGGCTTGTAGACGCAGGGGGCCACGAGCGCGGGCTCGCCGACCTCCCCGGGCCGCGAGACGGTGCCGAGCATCGCGTTGTTCGAGGAGGCCATGAGGCGCCCGAACACCTCGAGCTGGCCGTCCCGCAGCAGGCTCGTCGCCGTTCCGGGGTCCAGCTCGACGACGTGCGCACCCTCCGGCTCGTCCCCGCGCCAGCCGGCGTCGGACGGCTCCTCGGCGGCAGATCCCGGCCCGACCGGCCCGCTGCCGGGACCGGCGCCGCGGGCGGCGCGGTCCCGGCGGTCGCGTCCGGGGCGGGTCGGGGCCATGGCGCGCCGCCCTAGTTCAGGTACGTCCCGTTCCGCCGCGGACAGAGGTGGCCCCGCGGATCGAGCGGCTGGCCACAGAGCGGGCACGGGGGCCGGCCGGAGGCCACGACCCGGACAGCGCGCGCGACGAAGCCGCGGGCCTGGATCGCGGGCAGGCGGACGCGCACCAGGTCGGGACCCTCCGGGTCGTCGTCCGCAACGTCGCGCGCCGCGTCCTCCTCGCCCTCATCGCTCTCGTCGCCGGACTCGCGCGCCTCGATGACGACGACGTCGTCGTTGACGTCCCAGCCGAGCGACAGCGTGCCGGCGCGGAAGACCTCATTGATGGGCTCGTCGAGTGGGCCGGCGTCCTCGGCCGGGTCCTCGGGTGGCGATCCGGTGATGCCGCGGCGATCGAGCTCGTCGAGCAGCGAGCCGAGGCGCTCGGCGAGGACGGCCACCTGGACCTTCTCGAGCGCGACGCTGACGATGCGGCTCCCGCTGCGGGCCTGCAGGTAGAACGTGCGTTCACCCGGCTGACCGACGGTCCCGGCGACGAAGCGGTCCGGTGGGTCGAAGATGAAGAGGCGGCGAGGCATGGCTCGACTCTACAACGGACGCGGGTGTGGGTCCGGGCCGCCCTTGCCCCCGTCGGCGGCCGGGTGTACAGATGGGCCGTGCGCGCCCTGCTGCTCGACCGCCCGGGTCCCGCGGCGACCCGTCCCCTGCGGCTCGCCGAGCTGCCGGACCCGATCCCGGCCGCCGGCGAGCTCGTCCTGCGAGTGGCCGCCTGCGGCGTCTGTCGGACCGACCTCCAGATCGTCGAGGGCGATCTGGTCGCTCGCAAGGTCCCGATCGTCCCAGGTCACCAGGTCGTGGGACGGGTCGAATCGATCGGGTCGAAGGTGGTCGGCTGGGCGGTCGGCGACCGGGCCGGCGTCGCCTGGCTCGGCTCGGCCGACGGTACGTGCACCCAGTGCGTGGCCGGCCGCGAGAACCTCTGCCCGAGCGCCCGCTTCACGGGCTGGGACCGCGACGGTGGCTACGCGGAGCGGATCGCGGCCCGTGCCGACTTCGCCTTCCGCCTGCCCGATGGGTTCGCCGACCTCGCCGCCGCGCCCCTCCTCTGCGGTGGCGTCATCGGCTATCGGTCGCTCAAGGTGTCGGGCATCCGGCCGGGCGGCCGCCTCGGCCTGTTCGGCTTCGGCGCGTCGGCACTGCTGGCCATCCAGGTGGCCAGGTACTGGGGCTGCGACGTCTACGTGGCGTCGCGCTCCGCGAGGGAGCGCGAGCGAGCCCTCGCGCTCGGCGCGACCTGGGCCGCGGGCTACGAGGAGCCCGTGCCGGTCCCACTCGAGGCGGCCATCACGTTCGCCCCTGCCGGCGAGGTCGTGCTCGCCGCGCTTCGAGCCGTCGATCGCGGCGGGACCGTGGCGGTCAACGCGATCCACCTGGACCGGGTCCCCGAGTTCCCCTACGAGTGGCTCTGGTGGGAGCGGTCGCTGCGAAGCGTGGCGAACTTCACCCGTGCCGATGCCGTGGAGTTCCTCGAGCTCGCGGCGGCGATCCCGCTGCGCACCGAGACCGAGGTCCACCCGCTCGCCGACGGCGGACTCGCCCTGGAGCGGCTCGCGGCGGGCCGGGTCGACGGCGCCGCGGTGCTGGCCATCGATGCCTGAGGCCCGGACGTCCCAACGCCTGGCGACGGCCCTCTCGCCCGCTCCGCGCCGCGGGCCACTCGCTCGCTCCGGGCGCCCGGTCGAGACCGCCGGCTCGGTCGCTTCGGCCCAGCCGATTCGCACCCTCCCGGCCCTGCTGGTGCCATCGGGGGCCGGCTACGGTCGGAGCCGATCGACCGCCCGGAGGTAGCCATGTCCGTCGAGCCGCTCGCCCCCGCCGACCTCTGCCGTCGCTGCGATCCGGGTTCGCTCGGGTTCGCCACGACCGCCGAGATCGAGCCCATCGAGGGGATGGTCGGTCAGGATCGAGCCGTCGACGCGGTCGAGTTCGCGATCGGCATGCGCCGCGAGGGCTACAACCTCTTCGTCAAGGGACCCGAGGGCAGCGGCCGGTCGACACTGCTGCGAGGTGCCCTCGGTCGAGCCGCCGCCGGCGACCCGGTGGCCGACGACTGGTGCTACGTCCACCGGTTCGGCGACCCGACCCGTCCGCGAGCCCTGCGCCTCCCGGCCGGTCGGGGCGGGCGCTTCCGCGACTTCATGGACCGACTCGTCGCCGAGCTGCGAACGGCGCTTCCGGCGGCCTTCGACACCGAGGCGTACAGGGCCCGGAAGGAGGCGCTCGAGGAGGCCATCCGCGACCGGCGCGAGCGAGCGCTCGAAGAGTTCGAGACGCGGGCCAAGGAGGCGAGGGTCGCGCTCCTTCGGACGCCGGTGGGCGTCGGGTTGGCGATGACCGAGGGGGACGAGGTCCTCGCGCCCGAGGCGTTCAAGGCGCTGACCTCCGATGAGCAGGACCGTCGCCGAGCCGAGCTCCAGCGGTTCGAGGCCGAGCTCCAGCTCCTCCTCCGCCACCTGCCCACCTGGGAGCGCGAGGGCCGTGAGCAGATCGCGGCGCTCAACCGCGAGGTCATCCGGAGCACGGCCGGCCCGTTCATCGCCGAGGTCCGCGATTCGTTCGCGGACCTGCCCGACGTCGTCGCCCACCTGGCCGACGTCGAGACGGACGTCGTCGCCCACGCCGAGGAGTTCCTCGCCGCAGCCTCGTCGTCCGAGTCGGGCGGCCTCCTCGGGTTGCGCGCGATGGCCGCCGACGACGGCCCATCGCTCCGCCGCTACCGGGTCAACCTGCTCGTCGATCACGGCGGCGAGACCGGTGCCCCGGTCGTCTACGAGCCGAACCCGACGTACGCCAACCTCCTGGGGCGCGTCGAGCACCTCGCCCAGCTCGGTGCCATGGTGACGGACTTCACCCTCATCCGGCCCGGCGCGCTGCACCGCGCCGCCGACGGGTACCTCATCCTCGACGCGCGGAAGGTCCTCACCGAGCCATTCGCCTGGGAGGGCCTGAAGCGGGCGCTCCGCTCCAACGAGCTGAAGATCGAGTCGATCGGCCGCGCCCTGACCATCGTCGACACGCTCAGCATCGAGCCCGACCCGATCCCGCTTCGGGTGAAGATCGCGCTCATCGGCGAGCGCCCGATCTACGACCTGCTGACCGCCGTCGACCCGGAGTTCCCGGAGCTGTTCAAGGTCGCGGCCGACTTCGACGACCGCCTGTTGCGCGACCCTGGGAGCGACCGCGTCTACGCGCGGCTCATCGCCGCGATGGCGCTTCGCGACGGGATCCGCCCGTTCGACGCCGGGGCGGTCGCTCGGCTCATCGAGCACTCCGCGCGGGAATCGGGCGACTCGGAGCGACTCTCGACCCACATGCGCGGCCTGAACGACCTGCTCCAGGAGGCGGACCACTTCGCCGGCGCCGCCGAGCGCGCCGTCGTGACCGCGGAGGACGTCGAGGCGGCGATCGAGGCGCGTCGCCGACGGATCGGCCGTCGCCGCGGGTTGCTCCTCGAGGCGATCGAGACCGGGACGCTCCTGGTGTCGACCTCTGGTGAGGCGATCGGCCAGGTGAACGGGCTATCGGTCTATCAGCTCGGCGACGAGGCGTTCGGCTGGGCGACGCGCATCACGGCCCGGGTCCGCCTGGGAGCCGGTGAGGTCGTCGACATCGAGCGCGAGGTCGAGCTGGGGGGCCCCATCCACTCGAAGGGGGTGCTGATCCTCGCGGGCTTCCTCGGGGGTCAATATGCGGCGACCCGCCCGCTCTCGCTCCAGGCCAGCCTCGTCTTCGAGCAGAGCTACGGCGGCGTCGAGGGCGACAGCGCGTCCCTCGCCGAGCTGTGCGCGCTGCTCTCGGCGATCGGCGAGGTGCCGATCCGCCAGTCGCTGGCGCTCACGGGGTCGGTCGACCAACATGGCCAGGTGCAGGCCATCGGCGGCGTGAACGAGAAGGTCGAGGGCTTCTTCGACGTCTGCGCGGCGCGGGGCCTGACCGGTGAGCAGGGGGTCCTCATCCCGGCCTCCAACGTCCGGCACCTGATGCTCCGGTCCGATGTCATCGAGGCCGCCGAGGCCGGTCGCTTCCATCTCTGGCCGGTCCGGACGGTCGACGAGGCGCTCGAGCTGCTCACCGGCCTGCCTGCCGGCCAGCGGGACGAGGAGGGGAGCTGGACGGAGGGGTCCGTCCATGCTCGCGTGGATGCTCGCCTGCGGACGCTGTCCGCCGCCGCGCGCGAGGCGCTGACACCGGCGGTCGGGACGCCGCTGGACGGCTCGCCACGCGACGGGAAGGCGGCCGCCGGCG
>JAPVSP010000374.1:0-5187 GCA_047519685.1 Chloroflexota bacterium | reverse complement strand
TTCCTCGGCGAGATCGCCGTGTTCATCTTCCTGCCGCTCCGCATCCAGGAGCTGGGCGGCTCGCCGTCGGACATCGCGCTCTCGGCCGGGCTCTCCGCCGCGGCCGAGGTCCCGGGCTTCCTGATCGCCGGATGGCTCGCCCCGCGGCTGGGACTGCGCGCGCTCTTCCTCGTCTCCGTGGCCGCCACGGCCGGGTGCATCCTGTCGTACACGATCCTGGACACGCCCGGGCCGATCATCCTGGTGCGCACCGTGTCGGGCCTCGGGTTCGCCGGCTTCTCGCTCGCCTCGGTCGTGACGATCGCCGCCCTCCTGCCGCCGGCGCTCCAGGGCACCGGCCAGGCGCTCCTGGCCACGACGACCTCGGGCGTCGCCGCGGCGCTCGCCGGGGCGGTCGGCGGGATCGTCTACGGGTCGGCCGGCCCCCGCGCCCTGTTCGCGATCATGGCCGCGGCGGCGCTCGCCTCTGCCGTCGTCGGCTGGCTCGCCCTGCCGGGTCGCATCCGGGTGCGCGGGGGTGGCCCAGAGGTCCTGCGGCCCGCCCGGGGCTCCTCTCCCGGGGACGGCGATGGCCCGCCGCCCGCTACGATGGCGCCGCACGCGGAGGTGGAGGGCCGATGAAGCTCTGGGGCGGCAGGTTCGGCGAGGGGAGCGACCCGCGGGTGATCGACTTCACCCGCTCGATCGACGTCGACCGCGAGCTGGCGCTCGACGACCTGGACGGCTCGGTCGCGCACGTCCGCGGGCTCGGCCGTTCGGGCCTCCTCACGCCCGACGAGGTCGGGCGCCTCGTCGCCGGCCTGGACGGGCTCCGGCAGGAGGTCGTGGCCGGGACGCTCCACTGGGACCCGGCGCTCGAGGACGTCCACCTCAACCTCGAGGCCGCCCTCGGCGAGCGGATCGGGCCGCTGGCGGGCAAGCTCCATACCGGCCGCTCGCGGAACGACCAGGTCGCGACCGACCTCCGGCTGTGGGCCCGTCGCGCGGTCGACCGACTGGATCGCGCGATCGTCGCCCTGGAGCGCTCCCTGGTCGGCCTGGCCGAGCGAGAGGGCGAGGCGGTCCTGCCCGGGGCCACCCACATCCAGCCGGCGCAGCCGGTCCTGCTCGCCCACCACCTCCTGGCCTACGTCGAGATGCTCGAGCGCGACCGTGGCCGGCTCGCCGACGCCCGACGGCGCCTGAACGTCTCTCCACTGGGCGCCGGGGCGCTGGCCGGCGCGGGCTACCCGCTCGACCGGGAGGCGACCGCGCGAGAGCTCGGCTTCGAGGGCGTGACGGCCAATTCGCTCGACGCCGTCTCCGATCGCGACTTCGTCGTCGAGGTGCTCGCCGGCTGCGCCCTGGCGATGGTCCACCTGTCGCGCCTGGCCGAGGAGCTGACCTGGTGGTCGAACCCGCGCTTCGGTTTCGTCCGGGTCGCCGACGCGTTCTCGACCGGCTCGTCGATGATGCCGAACAAGCGGAACCCGGATCCGGCGGAGCTGGTCCGCGGCCGGGCGGCCGGCGTCGTCGGCGCCCTGACCGGCATGCTGGCCCTGCTCAAGGGCCTCCCGCTGGCGTACCAGCGGGACCTCCAGGAGGACAAGGCCCCGCTCTTCGGCTCGGTCGCGACCCTCGAGGCCTCGCTCCTCGTGCTGGTCGGGCTGATCGACACGCTGTCGGTCGATCGGGAGCGCATGCGCGAGGCGGCGACCGAGGGCTACACGACCGCGACGGCCGTCGCCGACGCCCTCGTCCGCCGCGGGGTCCCGTTCCGGGCCGCCCATCACGTCGTGGGGTCGCTCGTCGCCCAGGCCGAGGAGGCGGAGATCGGCCTGGACGAGGTGCCTGACGCGATGATCGGCCTGGCGCTCGGCGCCAGCGGCGAGCCACAGGCGGCGTCCCTCGCATCCGACCCGGGCATCGCGGAGGTCCTCCGCGCCGCTGCGCGCCTCGACGGCGCCCTCGCCGCCTCGGACGTCGTCGGCGGGACCGCGCCGGTCCGCGTCCGGTCGGCGCTGGCGGCCGCGCGGGACCGTCTCGACCGCGAGCCCTGACGGGCGCCCCGATCGGGTCGTCCGCCGCGTCGTCTCGGCGCTACCATGCGGACAGGCCGCAGAGCGTCCCTCGGACCCCCGGGGAGGTCGTCATGCTCACCCTCGACACCATCCTGCGCGCGCCGAAGGCGATGCTGCACGATCACCTCGACGGCGGCCTGCGCCCGGCGACGGTCGTCGACCTGGCGGCCGAGTTCGGCTACGCGGGTCTGCCGACGACCGACGCGGCCGAGCTGGCGCGCTGGTTCACGCGCGGCGCCGATCGCAAGAGCCTCGAGCTCTACCTGGAGACATTCGCCCACACCGTCGGGGTCATGCAGGAGCGCGACGCCATCGCCCGCGTGGCGGCCGAGTGCGCCGAGGACCTCGCCGCCGACGGGGTCGTGTACGCGGAGGTCCGCTACGCCCCGGAGCTGTCGACCCAGCGCGGCCTGACGCTCGACGAGGTCGTCGAGGCGAACCTGGAGGGGTTCCGGATCGGGTCGGAGCGGGCCGCCGCGGCTGGCCGGCCCATCGCCATGAAGGTCCTCGTCACGGCGATGCGCCAGGCGGCCCGCTCGGTCGAGGTCGCCGAATGCGCGGTCCGCTGGCGGGACGCCGGCGTCGTCGGCTTCGACATCGCGGGTCCCGAGGCCGGCTACCGGCCGACCCGGCACCTCGATGCCTTCGACCTCGTGCGCCGGGAGAACTTCCACATCACGATCCACGCGGGCGAGTCGTTCGGCCTGCCGTCGATCTGGGAGGCGCTCCAGTTCTGTGGCGCCGAGCGCCTGGGGCACGGCGTGCGGATCGTCGACGACATCGACGTCCGCGACGACGGTGTCCGGCTCGGCCGGCTCGCGGCGTACGTGCGCGACCGACGCATCCCGCTCGAGATGTGCCCGACCTCGAACGTCCACACGGGCGCCGCGGCGTCGATCGAGACGCACCCGTTCGAGCTGCTCCGCCGGCTCCGCTTCCGGGTCACGGTCAACACGGACAACCGCCTGATGAGCGCGGTGACCCTGTCGTCGGAGTTCGCGGCCCTCGACGCGGCGTTCGGGCTGGGCATCGGCGAGCTGGAGTGGCTGACGATCAACGCGATGAAGAGCGCCTTCGCGCCGTTCGACGAGCGCCTGCGGCTCATCAACGAGGTCGTCAAGCCGGGCTACGCCCGCCTCCGCGACGAGCAGGTCCGGGCGGTGCCGGTCGGCGCCGGCTGAAACCCCGGGCGGAGGACCGCTCGCCGGGCGACGGGCCGTGACGCCGCATCGCCGCGCCCGAGCCCGGTCAGACCGGGGCGGGGAGGGCGACGACGAACCGCGAGCCACCGTAGCCGTTCGGCTCGAGCCAGACGCGACCGCCCATCGCGTCCATCAGCCGGCGCGCGGCGAAGAGGCCGATCCCTGAGCCGCGCCCTCGGCCCTCGGCCCGCACGTAGGGCTCGAAGACCCGATCCCAGTCCCCGATCGGCACGCCCGGTCCGTCGTCGGTGATGTAGACGCGGACCTCTGGCCCTTCCGGCCAGGCGCCCAGGCTGATCCCGGTCTCGATCGGGGCGTACTTCGCCTCGTTCTCGAGGAGGTGCTCGAGCACCTGCCGGAAGCGGCCCTCGTCCCCGATCGCGGTGAGCGTCCCGGACGGCGGCGACCAGCGCAGGAGATGCGGTCGAAGGAGGACCTGGAGCAGCTCGACGGTGTCGGAGATGGCGCGCCCCACGTCGAAGGGCTCGCGAGCAAGGCCGTTCAGGCCCTCGCCGCGGGCCGACGCGAGGATCGAATCGACGAGCCGATCCAGCCGGGTCACCTGCTCGATCGCCCGCTCGCGCCAGTCGGCCACGCTCGAGGGGTCGCGGCCGGCCGGGTGGACGGCCGCTTCGGCGAGCAGGTCGAGGTACACCCGGACAACGGAGAGCGGGGTCCGCAGCTCATGGGTCACGACCGCCAGCAGCTCCGCCCGCGCGGCATCGAGCGCGGTGAGGCTGGCCAGCCGGGCCTCGACCTCGGACTGCAGCCGACCCTTCTCCACGATGCCGGCGAGGAGGGCGGCGATCGTCGTGAGGAAGTCGACCTCCGCGGGCCGGAACTCGCGGCGCCGGAGGGACTGGACGTCGAGGACGCCGACGACGCGCTCGTGCCAGATGAGCGGGACCGCCAGCATCGACGTCAGGCCGGCGATGTCGAAGCCGCGGACCCAGCGGAAGCGCGGGTCGACCGTCACGTCGATGGACCCGAGCGGCCGGCGCTCGGCGGCCGCCGCACCCGTCAGGCCGACCCCGACGGGCAGGCTGACGCGACCGACCTGCGAGCGGTCCAGCCCGTTGGTCGCGGCGAGGGTCAGTCGTTCGCCTGCTCCATCCATCAGGTAGAACGAGCAGACGTCGACGCCCATCGCCACGGTCGTCCGGTCGACGATCGTCCGCATCAGCTCGTCCCAGTCTCTGGCGAGCGTGGCGAGCTGGGCGAACTCGTGGAGGACGGCGAGCTCGGCCAGCCGGCGCTCGGCGTCGGTCGTGCCGGCGACGCCAGCGCGGGACACGCCTGGCGCGATGGTCGGCTGGGTCGAGGGCTGGTCGGGCATCCCGGGACCCGAGTATCCGCGGTGAGTGGCCGCGGCGTCCACGGCCGAGTCGATGGAACGGCGCTCCCGTCGCGACCGGTCGGTCAGCCGGCGGCCGCCGGCTCGGGGTCGGTCACGGACGCCGGGAGCCGCTCGAGCAGCGGTTCGGTCCACGTCCAGGCGGCGCCGTGGTGGGCCCCGACGGCGCCGTGGCGCGCGGCCTCGACCCGCAGCGGCAGGCCGAAGATCTCGATGAACCCGACGGCGGCCGCGTGGTCGAACGCGTCGCCCTCGTCGTACGTCGCGAGGCTCTTCTCGTAGAGGGAGAGCGGCGAGCGTCGGCCGGCCAGCACGGCGTTGCCGTGGTCGAGGCGGATCCGCACCTCTCCGGAGACGACCCGCTGCGAGCTCGCCACATAGCCCCGGAGGTCTCGGTGGAGTGCGCTGAACCAGAGCCCATCGTAGGTGAGGCGGGCAAGCTCATCGGCGACCAGCCCATCGAAGCGCAGCGTGTCCCGGGTCAGGGTCAGGCTCTCGAGCGCGCGGTGAGCGCCATGGAGGATCGTCGCCGCGGGGGCCTCGTAGATCTCGCGGCTCTTGATCCCCACCA
>JAPVSP010000373.1:0-5506 GCA_047519685.1 Chloroflexota bacterium | reverse complement strand
GGCAAGGTGCCCGAGGCCGTCACCTGCCCCGGGGGAATCCCGCCAACCAGCAATAGCGATGCTCAGACGTGGCGATCATTGGACGCGTCAGCAACCTACGAGATCTCGATCGAGGGCCCGGATGAGTGGCTGGCCGCGGCGGGCCTGGGGGCGTGAGCGGCCGCCGTGCCGCCGGACGCGCCACCGACCGCGAGGTCGGCGTGGTCGCTGCCGTTCTCGTCGCGGGTCGGAGAAGGCGGCCGCCCACCGGCTCGGCCTGTCGCACTCGACGGTCAAGCACCACCTGGCGAACGCGCGGTCCAAGGTGGGCGCGGAGACGACGGCGCAGCTGGTCTGGATCCTGGCGCGGCGGCTGCCGGACCCGACGCCAGAGCGCAGACGGACGATTAGCGGCCTGCGCGGCCCTACCTGGGGTCCATCCGCGGCGTCGTCCGCGACGCAAACCTGACGATGTAGCCGCCGACGTACCCGAGCACGGCTCCGATGATCGCGAACGCGATGAACCCGAGCAGCGAGGTCAGCCAGTACATCGCCCAGGATCCGTACTCGTCGACGTTCACCTTGCCAAGCGCCCCCCGGTACACGGCATAGGTCGCCCCCGCGAGTGCGAGGAGGGCAGCGCCCCCGAGCATCCCGTTGCGGAGCGGGTGCTTCGGCGCGACGAACGCCGCGAGGAGGCCGCCCCCGATCGACAGCGCGAGCATGCTGATGTTCTCTTCCAGGTGGACGCCGACCTGGTCAGGGAAGACGGTGACGAGCCACAGCACGGCCAGTACCACGACCGCGAGGCCGACCGGCAGCCAGTACTTCCTGCTACGTGCCAACACGTCCCGCATGGCCGCACCTCCGAGCCGGATCGTGCGCCGACGCCGACGCGTCAACAAGTGCCACAGCGCCTTGCAGCGCGACTGCTCCCTCGAGGTCTGACGATCACGATCCCACACGCCGACGTCGGAGGTTGCTGGTCGGGGTGGTCGCGGCGGTGTGGTGGGTCGCCAGCCGCGTGCTCCGTACCCGACGCGCCTCAAGGTGTTCCGCGAGCAGCGGCACGCCATCGGGGAACGAACAGCACCCGGCCTACCCGGCCAGCGCGCCGTCGAGTGGCTGCGCGCCCTCGGCGAGGCGGCACAGAGCGCAGACGTGTCGAAGGAGACGGCAGACCTGATGCATGCCATCTACGAGCAGATCACGGTGGCGGGCCCCGAGATCGTCGGTGTCCGGCTGACCGCGGCGGCCTACGCGCACGGGTTGGCGCTGGCCCTGCCCGAGAAGGTTGAAATGGCGCGCCCGACTGGATTCAACCGCGCAGATGCCAGAAATATCCGGATACCGATCCAGGGAGCAGATATCGGCCTCGTGACCGAGGGCGCGTAATCGGCGTCCGCGCACCACCGAGTGGCAGTCCGGCGATTGTCCTTGCTGCTGCCAGTCGGCGCCTTACGGCCAGCCGGCATGCGGCACCGCGACCCGAGCGCTGAGGATCCGACCGGTTCTCGCCTCGATCAGCTCGTCCATCCTGTCGGGACCGAACCACTGCGCGACGACCATGAACAGCGTCCGGCCGTCGTCGTCGCCGAGCATGCACGCGCAGCACGGACGATCGACCTCGATCCGGTCGAGGATCTCGCCGCCCTCCCGAATGCGATGGACGACGTTGCCGCCCTCCGCGCCGACGGCGCTGCACCAGACGGCGCCCTCGGCGTCGAGGCAGATCCCATCGCCCGTGACGTCCGCCCAGACGCGCCGATTGGAAAGACTCCCGTTGGCGGCGATGTCGAAGGCGGTGAGCCGAGCGGCGAAGGACTCGGCGACGATCAGCGTGCCGTTGTCTGGCGTCACGGCCATCCCGTTCGGGAACGCCAGGCCGTCCGCGACCTCGCGGGCCGTGCCATCGGCCGTCACGAGGGCGATCTTGCCCGGCGCCGTGCCGCTGGCGAGAACGTTCCGGAAGTCGGCGAAGTCGAAGTTGATCGAGTTGACGTAGGCGTTGCCGCGTCCGTCGACCGTGATCTCGCTCCAGCCGTACGTCGAGACATGGCGTAATTCGGCGTGTCGGACGCGCGACCGGTCGGCCTCGACGCGGAGCAACTCGCCGCCGGTGAGGAGCATGCGTCCATCGGGCAACCAGTTGACGGCCCAGCCGGTGCCCCCACCGCCGGCACCGATGACCTCGCTGTTCCCTTCGAGGTCGACCGCGACGATCTCGTTCGTGCCCCAGTTCGAGAACCACAGGCGGCCGTCGTGCCAGCGGGGCGACTCGCCCATGCCGAAGCCGTCCAGCAGGACGCTCGTGTTCGAGACCGGTCCGTGCGCCATGGCGTTCTCCTTCCTGGGCCCACAGATGTAGACCGTGGCACGGGCCGAATCTCACCGCCTGCTGCCCAGGTGAAGCCAATCAACGGGGTCCGGGGGCGGAGGACTCGCTCCGTCGACTGCGGCGTGCACGCCGGCAGCCGGACAATCGGCGCCCCTACCACGTCAACGGCGCGCGATTGGGAGCGGGATCTAGCCGCCCGGTCGGAGCGTCCCGCTGAAGACCTGCCAGGCCAGGAGGGACTTGGCGACGAGGCTCATCACCATGTAGGTCTTCTCGCCGGTCAGGTAGTCCCGCCAGCGGCCGATACGACGATACTGGAGGACCATCGTGATCGCGAAGATGTTGAAGGAGACGAACAGCGAGCCGACGATCACATACACGAAGGCCGGGATTCCCGCACCGTTCGGCAGGTCGGGCTGGGCGCCGTACGCCAGGAGGATCGAGAAGATGCCAATCCACGGGGCGATACCCGCGATGCAGCCGAAGACGTAGTGCTTCCAGTCGGGATGGTCGCGCCGGCCCTCATTGGCCGTCTCCATGCTCCAGCCGAACAGGATCATCGCCACGTTGCAGCCGGCGATGGCGACGAGGGCAGGGACGTCCCGGAGGTAGGACAGGTACGCGATCGCGACGATCATCACCGTGCTGCTGAACGCATACTCGACCCAGCGCAGCGGGTTCATGCCGCGCGCCAGCCATCCCTCGTAGCGCGACCGGAGCGGCCAGCCGGCCAGGGCGTGGGCGATCGCGCTCATCGCCAGGAATGACGCGATGAACCAGGCGAGCGGGATTGAGAAGAGCTGGACCTGGGTCTGCTCGATCCCGGTAAACGTGCCGCCCTCGAGGATCGGCTTGATGGTTGGGACGAACGGGGCGAAGGCGACCGCCGTGCTGGCGATCGCCAGCATCGCCAGGAACTGTCCGCCGTGGAGCACGGACAAGATCCGGTTCCATCGGGCGAGCGATCGGGCTCGTTCGCCGGGAATGGAGATCGCGGTCGGCACGGTGGCGAGGGTGCTGGCGGTCACGGGTTCCTCTCTGGTCGTCGGATATGGGACAACGGTCGGGGGCCGTGAGAATCGCCGTCGGCCCTGCGTCGAAGGCAGCGTCGCGTCATCGCCGGGTGGACCCAGATACGTGCGCAGGCCTTCCTCAATGAGTGTGTGGCACGGCAGCGGATCGGGCTATCCGCTGCCGTGCTGGAAGAGGGGAAGTCGACGAACGGCCCTACGGGAGCAGGACCGCGTCGATGACGTGGATCACGCCGTTCGAGGCGTCCACGTCCGCGGCGACGATGCGGGCGTTGTTGATGTACGCCCCACCGCCGTGGACCGACGGGACAAGGAAGTCCTTGCTGACCGTTCGGATCCGTGAGCTGGTGAGCACGGTTTCACTGAACCGCTCGCCCGGGGCGACGTGGTACAGGAGGACGCCGCGGAGGGTGTCGAGGGGGACGTCGCTGACGCCGCTGACACCGAGGGTCTCGAACAGGTCCTCGAAGGCCGCGTCGGTCGGCGCGAACACCGTGAACTGGCGAGTGCCGTTCAGCGTGTCGACGAGGCCGGCCCGGACGACGGCCTGGATGAGGTGATCGAACTCACCGGTCTTGGCGTTGATGGCCAGGGCGGTCCCGACGATCGTCGGGCCAGGCTGGCGGGCCGCAACCGGCTGGGCGGCGATGCCGAGGAGAAGGGCGGCCGAGGCCGCGAACAGCGCGAGGCGTCGCATCGTGAGACTCCGTTCGTGGGTGGTCGGGATCGGGGTTCGGGGATGGATCGACGATCGTCCTGGCGGTCAGGCGGCTCGCTCGTCGCTACCGATCCACTGGAGCAGGGTCGGCAGGAGCGCGAGCGCCGAAGCGCCAACGAGGACGTAGACGATGGTCGACAGGGCGTTCGTCTGGCCGAACGAGTTGCCGGTGATCGCGGCGACGAGATCGATCCTGGCGATCCCGACGAGCAGCCAGTTCACACCGCCGACGATGACGAGGAGGAGAAAGAGGGCCTTGAGGTAGCGCATGGCGTGTTCCTTTCTGTAGGGCCTGGTCCTTCGTGCCTTGTCCAGGCTCTGTCGAGACTCTAGCCCGGGTGTCGAACCCTTGTCAAGCCAATGGTCGCCCTGTATGCTCTACGAACCATGTACACGATTGGTCAGGCAGCGAAACGTGCCGGAGTCTCGGTGCCCCTGCTGCGCGCCTGGGAGCGGCGATATGGAATCGTCACGCCGGCCCGAACGCCGGCCGGCTACCGCCTCTATGACGGTGACGCCCTTGACCGCCTGCGAACGATGCGCCGGCTCGTTGACAGCGGCTGGACGCCCAGCAATGCCGCCGCGGCCATCCTCGACGGGTCGGTCCCCGCGGATGCCCGTAAGTCGATCGAGGCGATCAGCGCCGATGCGACGCCGGCGACGGCGCTGGAGGCACCAAGGCCGCACGTGGACCGGTTCATTGCGGCGGCCAGGGACCTTCATGCGGCGAGGCTGGAGCAGATCCTCGACGAGATGCTTGCCGCCGGATCGTTCGAGCAGGTCGCCGAGACACATCTTCTGCCGGCACTCGCGGCTCTCGGTGAGGCGTGGGCGTCGGGTGAGATCGACGTTGCCGCTGAGCACATGGCGAGCCACTCCGTGCAGCGACGCCTCGCCGCTGCATTTCAGGCTGCAGGCCGGCCGACGACCGGCGACGGAGCGATCCTCGTCGGATTTCCGCCGGGCGCGCGACATGAACTGGGCGGGCTCGCCTTCGCGGTCGCGACCCGGCGGGCCGGCTTGGAGGTCCTGTACCTCGGGCCGGACCTACCGGTCTCCGACTGGGTCGATGCGGCCGTCCGGACGCGCGCGCGAGCAGCCGTGATCGGATCGGTCATCGGTGCCGATGCCGCCGCCGCTGCCCAGGTGGCACGAGCCATCCGTGAGGTTGCCCCGCGGGCCACCATCGCGTTCGGCGGACGGACCGCGCGCGAGGCGATCGCAATATTGGGCGGGATCTCGCCCGCGACGGACATCGACGTTCTGCACTTGCCGGATGGACTTCTTCCAGCCGTCGCCGCGATCTCCATCGCGGTCCGCGAGAAATAGCACAGGTGTTCGTGGCGCGCCCGACAGGATTCGACTTCCCGGACGCCCGCGATAACAACCTGCCATATGCCCATCGAGGGCCGCGATGAGTGGCTGGCCGCGGCGAGGCGG
>JAPVSP010000372.1:0-2635 GCA_047519685.1 Chloroflexota bacterium | reverse complement strand
CGTGAGCGCCGGGCCTACCGCCAGGCGGTCCGGGCCTGGTCCGGATACAGACGGACCCGCCGGTACGGCTCGCGGCCACGCGAGCGCGACACGAGGTTGGCGCGCTCGGCCATCTGGTGCTGCAGCCGGCGGATGTAGGCGTTCTGTGGCGACAGCTCGATCGGCTCGGACTGGCGGAGCACGAGACCGATCGCCTCCTCCGTCTCGCGGAGCGCCGCCTCGCGCGGATCGATCTCCAGCGCGAAGATCGAGGTGAGCGACGCCTGCATCTGGAGGATCGTGTTGCTCTTGAGGACGTAGATCGGCATCGCTCGCTCCTCCGCCTCGCGGAGCGCCGGCGTCTTCTGGCGATACTCCGAGCGGAGCGTCATCACGACGTCCGCCTCGTCGATCTCGCGGGCGATGATCACCGGCAGCTGGAGCTCGCGGATGGCCTGCTCGAGGCGCTTCCGGCTGATGCCGTGCGGGAAGACGCGGAGCGTGGGCAGCGTCCCGGCGTCCTCGACCCGCAGCGCCTCGCCCTCGTCGTCGACCGACGCCTCCCGGATCCGGTCGGCGAGCGCCTCGTCGTCCGCCGCGAGATCCTCGGCGTTCACCGGACCGGTCCCCTCGTCGGCCCGGAGCGCCGTCATCGCCCGCGTCGCCTGCTCGCGCCACGCCCGCTGCCGATGGAGCTCGCGGGCATCGCGCGCCCGGATCTCGGCCGCGCTCGTGGCGGATTCGCGCTCGAGCGGACCCCGGTCGGCGATGGCGCCGGCGACGAACGGAGCGTCGGGTGCTGGGGTCCCGGCGAGCGCGGGCCGGCCCGCCGGGCCGTCGGGCTCGCCGGAGCCGCGTGGCGGCCCGCCGCTCCGCCCGGCCGACCCTCGCTCGGCACCACCATGCTCGGGACCGCTTCGCTCGGGCCCGCGAGCCGGCCGCCACGAGCCGCTCGACCCGGGCCGGTAGCCGGAGCGCGTGAGCGAGGCCCGGTCGCTCTCGACGAACGGCGCCGTGCGGTACGACCCGGCGCCGCGCCAGCCCGGCTCCATGCGCCACGCGCCGCCCGCGCCGACCAGCCCGGCGAAGCGCTCGACGGGCAGCGGCTCCCGCGGCGACGGCTTGAGGCGGGACTGACTTCTGTGGACGCCCTCCTCGTCGCGCCAGCGCTGCTCGGGAGCAACCGGATCGCCGCGCAGGAGCGAGTCGACGGTCTCTGCGACGTCCGAGTGGACGATGACCTGGTCGCGGTCCTGGATCTCGACGACGACGTCGAACGTGGGCGGCGCCTTCCGCTCGAGGACGCTCTTCTGGCTCCGCCGCCGGCGGGCCTCCTCGTCGCCCAGGGTCACGCTCTGGATCCCGCCGATCAGGTCCGAGAGGGTCGGGTTGAGCATCAGGTTGTCGAGGTTGTTGCCGTGCGCCGTGCCGATGAGCTGGACGCCGCGCTCGGCGATGGTCCGGGCGGCCGCCGCCTCGAGCTCGGTCCCGATCTCGTCGATGACGATGACCTGCGGCATATGGTTCTCGACCGCCTCGATCATGACCTCGTGCTGCATCGAGGGCGTCCGGACCTGCATCCGCCTCGCCTTGCCGATCGCCGGGTGCGGGATGTCGCCGTCGCCGGCGATCTCGTTGCTCGTGTCGACGACGACGACGCGCTTGCCGAAGTCGTCGGCGAGGACCCGGGCGGCCTCGCGGAGCATCGTCGTCTTGCCGATCCCCGGTCGGCCCATGATGAGGATCGACTTGTCGCTCTCGACGAGGTCCTCGACGATCTCGATCGTCCCGAAGACCGCGCGCCCGATCCGGCAGGTCAGTCCGACGATCTTCCCGTTCCGGTTCCGGATCGCGCTGATCCGGTGGAGCGTCCGCTCGATCCCGGCCCGGTTGTCGTCGCCGAAGGTGCCGATGTGCTCGACGACGTGGGCGATGTCGGCCTCGGTGACCTCGCGTTCGAGCAGCGTCACCTCGCCGTTCGGGAAGCGTGCCTCGGGCCGCCGCCCGAGGTCGAGGACCACCTCGATGAGCGCCTCCTTGTCGGGCAGCGCATGGACCGTCTCGACGATCTCGGGGGGGAGGGCCGCGAGCAGCGCGTCGAGGTCGTCGATGGACTCGCGGTGTCTTCGGGGGTCGGATGCCACGCTGGTCTCCTAGCGGACGCCGGCCGGCACGAGGGCCGGCTCGGCGACGCGGACGAGAGTCTCCTTGAGGAGCAGGGTCACGATCGCGATGGCCTCGAAGCCGGCGTCCTCCAGGCGCCGGTCGATCGGCGATTCGTAGGTGCGGACGGGCGCGATGACGCCGTGCTCGTGTCGATGGCCGGTGCCCTTCTCCAGCCGGGCCGCGACGATCCCCAGGCCGAAGTCGATGAGCGGCGCGACGTCGGCGCCCGGTCGAGCGATCGCCTTCAGATAGTGCGGCTGGTCCTCCTCCGCGACGCCGACCTGAATGAAGGCGTCGAGCTGCGTGCCGTCCGGGCCGCCGTCGGGCGACCCCTGCAGATACGCCTCGACGTCGGCAAGGCGGAGGATGGGGGCGAGCGAGCTGCGTGGGACTCGCCACTGGTGGCCCTGGCGCTCCCAGTCGGCGAGCCGGTACGACTCGAGCCGCTGGACGGGCTGCGGGGTGACGGCCGTGTAGAGCCGGTGGAGGG
>JAPVSP010000371.1:0-9218 GCA_047519685.1 Chloroflexota bacterium | reverse complement strand
TGGCGACACGTCCGCGCTTCGTGGTCCTCGAGGGGGAACCGGGCGGGATCGCGACGGACGAGTACGAGGCGCTCCTGGCGTCGGGATCGGCCGAGCCGCTGGAGCCGCAGGTCGACGAGAACGCGATCGCCGAGCTCTTCTACACGAGCGGCACGACCGGGCTCCCGAAGGGGGTCGCGCTGACCCATCGACAGCTGTACCTGCATTCGCTCTTCGCCCAGCTCGGCCTCGGGTTCACCGAGGACGACGTCCTCCTCCACGTCGTGCCGCTGTTCCACGTCAACGGCTGGGGCGTCCCGCACTTCCTGACGATGATCGGCGGCCGGCACGTCATGCTCCGGCGCTTCGAGCCGGTGGCCCTCATGGAGGCGGTCGAGCGCCATCGTGTGACCCGGCTGCTCGGGGTGCCGGCGATCTTCAACGCGCTCGTCCATCACCGCGAGCGGCCGAACCACGACCTGTCGAGCCTGCGCCAGCTCATCATCGGCGGCGCGCCGGCCTCGCCCGCCCTCGTCAGGTCGCTCGAGGAGGAGATGGGCGTCCAGGCGATCGTCGGCTATGGGCTGAGTGAGACCTCCCCGATCCTCACGCTGGCCCAGCCGCGGACGACGCTCGGCGAGGTCGAGCCGGCCGAGCGCCGTCGCGAGCGCCAGGCCATGACCGGCTGGCCCATCCCGGGCGTCCGGATCCGGGTCGTCGATCCCGAGGGGCGGGATGTCCGTCCCGACGGCGAGCAGATCGGCGAGATCGTCGTGCGCTCGAACGTCGTGATGGATGGCTACTACCGGGACCCGGAGGCGACGGCCGGTGCGATCCGCGAGGGCTGGTTCCACACCGGCGACATGGCGACCCTCGATGAGGCCGGCTACGTCCTGATCAAGGACCGCTCGAAGGACGTGATCATCCGGGGCGGCGAGAACATCTCGTCCGTCGAGGTCGAGAACGCGCTCGCGGCCCACCCGGCCGTCCTCGAGTGCGCGGTCGTCTCGGCGCCCGACGAGCGGTGGGGCGAGGCCCCGGTGGCGATCGTCGTCCTCAAGCCGGACGCGACCGCCACGGCCAGGGAGCTGCGCGCGTTCTGCCGGCAGCGTCTGGCCAACTTCAAGGTGCCCCGCGAGGTGCACTTCCGCGATGCGCTCCCCAAGGGTGGGACGGGCAAGGTCCTCAAGGCGGAGCTCCGCGAGCCGTTCTGGAAGGGGCGAGGAAGCCGCGTCAACTGACCCGTCCCGGCGGGATGGCGTGACGCCGGCCGGCTCCTGGGGGGCCTGGGATATCCTCGTCGGATGACCGATCCACGGCCGACGGAGCCATCGCAGACTCGCGTCCCGCGCGAGCTCGCCGAGCTCGATCCGGCGCAGGTGGACGGGCTGCTCGACATGGACCCGGAGGCCTTCCGGGCGGCGGCCCGTGCCGTCGTCGACGTCATGGCGGACTACCTGGCCCGGGTCGAGTCGTTCGACGTCTTCCCCTCGATCGAGCCGGGGACGCTCGGGCCGCGCTTCCCGGCCGAGCCACCCGAGGCGCCGGAGTCCCTGGCGGCGATCCTCGCGGACTACCAGAGCCTGGTCGAGCCGAACGCCACGCACTGGCAGCATCCGGGGTTCATGGCGTACTTCGCCACGACCGCGTCGGGGGCGGGGATCCTGGGCGAGATGCTGACGGCCGCGCTCGGCCAGAACCCCATGCTCTGGCGGACCTCGCCGATCGGCACCGAGCTCGAGACGGTCGTCGTCGGGTGGTTGCGCTCGGCACTCGGCCTGCCCGCGAGGTTCGACGGCTTTCTCACCGACACCGCCTCCACCTCGTCCCTCATCGCCCTCGCCGGCGCCCGCGAGGCCGCCGGGCTCGATGCCGCGCGATCCGGGCTGGCCGGTCGCCTCGAGGTCCCGCGTCTGCGGGTGTACGCCTCGACGGAGGCGCACTCATCGATCGAGAAGGCCGCGATGACCCTGGGCCTCGGGCGAGCGTCGGTGGTGCACGTGCCTGCCGACGACGCCTACCGGATGCGCCTCGACGAGCTCGAGCGCGCGATCGCCCTCGACCGCGCCGCCGGCCATCGCCCGATCGCGATCGTGGCCACGCTCGGGACGACGTCGTCCACGTCGGTCGACCCGGTCGCCGCCATCGCCGACGTCGCCGCCCGAGAGGGCCTCTGGCTGCACGTCGATGCGGCCTACGCGGGCGTCGTCGCGATGCTTTCGGACCGTCGATCCGAGTTCGCGGGCTGGGAGCGCGCCGACTCGATCGTCGTGAACCCCCACAAGTGGCTGTTCACCCCGCTCGACGCGTCCCTCCTGCTGACGAGTCGGATGGCCGACCTGCGGGCCGCCTTCAGCCTCGTTCCGGAGTACCTCCTGACCCTCGATCGCCACGAGCCCGTCCGGGACGTCAACGAGTACACCCCCCAGCTGGGGCGCCGGTTCCGGGCGCTGAAGCTGTGGCTCGAGCTCCGCTGGTTCGGGCTCGAGGGTCTGCGCCGCCGGATCGCCCGGCACATCGAGCTCGCGGCGACCTTCGCCGGCTGGGTCGATTCCGATCCGGACTGGGAGCGCCTGGCGCCCGTCCCGTTCTCGACCGTCTGCTTCCGATGGCGGCCGGCCGAGCTGGCGGGACGGGAGGACGAGCCGGCGGTCTGCGAGCGCCTCGACGCGGCGAACCAGCGGCTGATGGACGCCGTGAACCGGACGGGCGAGGTCTTCCTCTCGCACACGCGCCTGCGCGACCGCTACACGATCCGGCTGTCGGTCGGCAACCTGAGGACCGAGGCGCGCCACGTCGCGCGGGCATGGGAGATCCTCCGGGCGGCGGCCTCCGACCTCGATCGTCCCGCGATCTGACCGTTTCGCCGGCGGGCCTCCGGAGCGGCCCCCACCCGATCAGAACGGCTTCGTCACCATCAGCCAGACGATGACCGCCACGATCGCCAGCGTCACCCACCCGAGGACCCGGCTGCGACGAGCGGAATCGTCGTAGGCCGCACTCGTGGGATCGCGCTCGGCTTCGGCCAGCTGGCGCCGGACCGCGGGCGCGAACAGGGCGATGCCCAGGATGGCGACCAGCACGTACAGGCCGATCGAGGCCTGAAGCCAGCCCATGGCGAGGGAGTAGGTCCCGGTCAGGACCATCAGGACGCCCGTGATCAAGACGACGACATAGGCCGGGTTCGCGACCCGCCGATCGAGGCGCCGGACGCCCTCCATCGCGAACAGCAGGCGAGCCCTGTCGCGGCCGGCGAACCACAGCCAGAACGCGTAGGTGACGTTGGCGCCGACGGCCGTGATGACCGACAGCACGTGGATGAGCTTGAGCGGCAGGAACAGCTCGGTCGGGATCAGCAGGGGGCCTCCTCGGGTCGCGATTCTGCCAGCAGGCTGCGCCCTCCGCCGCGCTGTTGCGCCGCACCGCCCGTCGCGTGGGAATCCACGCACGGCGCCGAGCGGTCGCGACATGCGACCCCGCTGACCGAGCGTCGGTTCGCGTGGGATAGACTCGGCTGCCGATCCATTCGAGCCGCCGATCGGTCGCGACGGCCGATCGGCCCACACCGGAGAGCGTCATGGCCATCGCCGTCGCCCAGGACCTCCCGATGCTCATCGACGGCGCGCTGGCCGAGGCCGCGAGTGGCGCGTGGCTCGAGGTGCGCAGCCCGGCGACGGGCGAGCGAGCCGGTCGCGTGCCGGCCGGGACGGCCGATGACGTGGACCGGGCGGTCTGCTCCGGGCGGCGAGCGTTCAGGTCCGGGATCTGGAGCCGGGCGCTGCTGTCGGAGCGGACGAGGGTCCTCGAGCGGTTCGCCGACCTGATCGCGGCGAACGCCGATGAGCTCGCCACGCTGGAGGTCGCCCAGACCGGCTCTGCCTACAAGCTCCGCCGCGACTCGGATCTCCCGTTCGCGATCGACAACCTGCGCTTCTTCGCCTCGGCCGCCCGCCACCTGGAGGGCAGGGCCGCGGCGGAGTACAGCGGCTCCCACACGAGCATGACCCGGCGCGAGCCGATCGGCGTCGTCGGCCAGGTCTCACCCTGGAACTACCCGATCTGGATGGCGATCTGGAAGATCGGCCCGGCGCTCGCGGCCGGGAACTCGGTCGTGCTCAAGCCGGCCACCGCGACCCCCCTGACGACGATCTGCCTGGCGCAGCTGGCGAGCCAGGCCGGGGTTCCCGATGGCGTCCTCAACGTCGTGACCGGCCCGGGCGACACCGTCGGTGCGCGGATCGCGTCGCACCCCGACATCGCGCTCGTCTCGTTGACCGGCGATACGGAGACCGGCAGGCGGATCATGGCCCTCGCCTCGGTGAACCTGAAGCGCGTCCACCTCGAGCTCGGCGGCAAGGCGCCGTTCATCGTCTTCGCCGATGCGGACCTCGAGGCCGCCGCGCGCGGGGCGACCGCCGGTGCGCTCATCAACGGGGGCCAGGACTGCACCGCGGCGACGCGGCTGTACGTCCAGCGTCCGATCCACGACGCCTTCGTGGCCCGCCTGACCGAGCTCTTCGAGGGCGTCCGGGTCGGCGACCCGATGGCCCCGACGACCGACCTCGGCTCGCTCATCAGCCAGGCACAGGTCGAGCGGGTCGACGGCTTCGTCCGCCGGGCTCGAGAGCGGGGTGCGACGATCGAGACGGGCGGGAAGCGGGCGGTCGTGCCGGGCCTGGAGAACGGGGCCTTCTACCGCCCGACGATCGTCGTCGGCGCGGCCCAGGACAGCGAGATCGTCCAGCGCGAGGTCTTCGGGCCGGTCGTCGCCGTGCTCCCCTTCGACACGGAGGACGAAGCGGTCGACAAGGCCAACGACTCGGTGTACGGGCTCGCCAGCTCGGTCTGGACGACCAACGTCTTCACGGCCATGAACGTGGCCCGCCGGCTCGAGTTCGGCCACGTCCTGGTCAACGACCACCTGATGGTCGCCTCGGAGATGCCGCACGGCGGCTTCAAGCAGTCCGGCTTCGGCAAGGACATGTCGATGTACTCGTTCGAGGAGTACACGCAGGTGAAGCACGTGATGATCGAGCTGACCGGCGCGGCCGAGAAGGCCTGGCACTACACGATCTTCGGGGACAAGAAGGCGGAGTAGGCCGAATCCACGCACGAAACGGCCCCCGGAGAGCGTCTCCGACGGCCGCCTGACCGCAGTTTTGACCGCAGTTTCGGACTAGAGCGCGTCGACCTCGAGGGCAGGGGAGCGGCGCCCGAGCGCGTGGTCGATGTGGCTCGCCGTCGCCCGGGCTCGCTTCGGGAGCAGGTGGGCATACACGCGCTTCGTGGTGTCGACGCTCGTGTGCCCGAGGGCCGCCGCGATCGAACCGAGCTCCTCGCCCTCGTCGAAGAGGAGCGTTGCGAAGGCGTGCCGGAGATCATGGAAGCGGATCGGGCGGACGCCGGCCCGTGCGACGCGGACCCGGAACGCCTCCGTGACGGTCCGATGATGCAGCGCTCCTCCGAGACGGTCCGTGAAGACGAGTCCGTCGGGGTTCGTCCACCGGCCCCCGCTCGCGAGCCGGTCCCGATGCTGCTGCTGCTCCTGCGCTGCGAGCGCCCAGCGCCCGAGGTCGCCGAGCCCGACGACGCGCCGGCCAGCGTCGGTCTTCACGTCGTCGAAGGTGCCTTGTCGCGTCCACTGGCGAACGACTCGGATGACCCCGGCCTCCTGGTCGATGTCGGCCCACTGGAGGCCGAGCAGCTCGCCCTGGCGGAGCCCGGTGGCGATCGCGAAGGCGTACAGGGGCGCCTGTCGGTCGCCCGCGACCGCGTCGAGGAAGGCGTTGATCTCCTCGACCGTCCAGGTCGTCCGTTCGTGCCGCTCGAACGTCGGGGCGGCCAGCTTGCGAAGCACGTTGGCGCGGATGCGATCGGACCGGACAGCATCGTCCAGGGCAGCCCCGAGGATGACGTAGACGCGACTCAGGCTCGAGGGGGCGAGCGTTGCGCCGATCTCGGTCAGTGCCCGCCCCACCTGCTCGCGTGTCAGTTTCGTGAGCGCGATCAGGCCGAGGCGCGGCCGAAGATGGACGCGAATGATCGTCTCGTATGACTCGACCGTCCGAGGCGCCCGTGGGTGTAGCCCGCCGCGCACATAGTCCTTCAACCAGAGGTCGAGCCAGGTGGCGACCGTCAATCGCCCATCAAGCGGGGCGAGGCCGTCCTCGCCGGGGACGCGATCGCCGCTCTCGTCTACCCGAAAGGAGTCCCGATGCGCATTCACAAGCCGAAGGTCGACCCCGAGGCGTACTTCACCTGCTTGGACTCCTTCGCCGGGCCGCTCGGCGGGGCCCGAGTGGGCGACATCCGGAAGGGCTCGGACCCGCTCGTCACCGCGCATCCCGGGCTCTTTGCGTCGGGCGTCCTCGTCGGCGAGGACCTCTGGGCCGCGCGCGCCGCGTAGAGGGCCGCGACGACCCCGCCGTTCGTCCCCGAGGACACCCCGCCGACGACGTCGAGCGGAGCCCCGATCATCCTGCTCGGGCCGATCCCGCCCGAGCGCCACGGGGGCCCTGTAACAACGCCGGCCCGCCCGCGCCGCACCACCACAAGCGGGAGACTCTGACGCGCGGGCCATACCCTGGCCGCCGGGACCGCGCCGAGCCACTGGCGAGACCGGCCCGCTGGGATGGCGTCCCGGGAGGATGGGCGTGCGTCGTCTGTTGATTGGTGGGGCGTTGGCCGCCCTTCTATTCGGGGCCAGCGTGCCTGCAGCGTTGGCGGTGTCGCCGGAACAGGGCTCGTTCGACGTGGTGCAGAACTACACGACCGATGACATCTGTCCGTTCGAGGTCACCGTCCGCAGCACGGTCACCGGGCACTTCCAGGCGTTCTTCGACCAGGCCGGCAACAACGTCTCCTACATGGAGCACGACGTCTTCGTCGACACGCTCAGCGCGAACGGAAAGACGCTCCTCGGCGAGCCCGTCCGGACGAACTTCCAGTTCAGTGCGGACGCTAGCGGCATCACAAAGTGGATCTCAACGGGAGCGGTCGAGCGGGTGATGCTGCCCGACGGGACGATGTTCTGGAGCGCCGGTCGCTTCGACTGGCTCGCTCATCCCGGCGTGAATTTCACGATCACGCCCGACAACGGGCGCTCCGGCAACGTCGCGGCGTTCTGTGCGGCCCTCGCGCCGTAGTCATCGTCAGCTAAGGGCGCCGACGAATCGACGAGCCCGAGGGCCGTGTCAGAGGCGGGATGCGGCCCTTCCGGGCCGCCCTGGACCGTGTCTGGTGGGCGCTCGGGTGACAAGCGCGCGATGAGGGGCCGGGAGCGCCGCGACGGCTAGCCTCGCTTCGGCCCCGGCTCCGCGTCGTCGCCTGCGATCCCGACCATAGGGCTGGCCAGCGGAGCGGGAGCGTCCGGGCCTCCGCCTGCCGGGAGACGCGCCGGACCGGGGCCGGCCCTCGCGCCGCCCTCTGAGGCGTCTCCCTGGCAACATTCGGGGCTCCCGGGCGTCGCACTTGGCAGGAAGCCCCGGCGAGGGGTTGCACGACGCAGCGAGGCTCCGACGTGCCGTTCACCTCGATGCCCATCTTCGCGTACATCTCGCCGTCGACCGCGGGGTTCGACCATCCGCTCCTGATGCTCGGCGCTCTGGCCTGGTGCATCTTCGCTGTCATCGCGTTCACCTACGTCACGATGCTCGGTGCCGCGGGCGGATCGCCCTCGTTCCTGCGCCGGGTCTCTCGGCTCCGGGCCGTGCTCGCGCTCAGCGTCTTCGTCGCGCTCGGCGTCTTCTTCACCTTGGCCATCACCGGGCTCCAGACCAAGCCGGGGGCATAGGCGGCACGCCGATACGCTCGAGGCCGTCGCCGCGTAAGCGCCCGCTGAGCCTCGCCCGTTAGCGTCCGCCCTGGCCCCGGCTCCGCGAGCCGACAGCGATCCCGGCCCTGCTGACCTCACATCGGGGCCGCCCAGCCGACGGCTGCGACCGGGGTCGCTGCAACAACGCATGGCCGGTCGCGTCTCCCTGCCGGAGTGGGCGAGATCGCGCCGAGCCCTAACGGCGGGACCGACCCGCAGGGATGCGTCCCGGGGAGTTGACGAGATGCGTCGATTGGTCACGCTGGCCGCTGGGGCGGCGCTCTGTGTTGGCCTGCTCGGGTTCGGAGCCGGGATGGTGGCCGCGGGAGGGGAGGCACGGACACCTCCGATCGGGGCGACCACGATCGCGTTCGATGGGAACCAGGTGCTGTTCGACAACGTCGTGCGGGCCTGGGTGCAGACAGGCAGTTCAAGCCCCAACTGCCTGATGACCCTGGCAGACGCGTACTGGTGGAACAACGGGAACCTGAGCAGCTTCACGACCACCACCTTCTGCAGCGGCCGCTCCTACAGGGGCGGCGGGGTGCTGGTGACGATCCATCTGCCAGAGGTGCCACCGCCGGGGTCGGACTGGAACATCGCGTACACGATCTACCAGCAGGGTGCCAAAGGCTACGCTCCGCCGATCCTGTGTGAGCCCGACGGGTCCCCCGGAGACTGCTATTGAGGCATTGCTGACATGCTTGGGACATCCCCGGGCAATCGGTCCGGTGGTCAGGCTTCACGATGTCGAGGAAGCCACCGAGAAGGTCCGCCCGCTCGGCTTTCGGCTCCGCCCGGACGAGGATGCGAGCGACACCTAGGCTCATGTCGGCATGGGCCTTCACGTCTGCGGGCTCGGTGCCGTCCTGGGCCTGATTGGGGCCTGATGCGGTCGCCCGGCTTCGGGACGCTGTGCTCGCCGGCCGGGTCGGAGGGGCCGAGGACGGAGCGACCCGGAGGAGGCGCCACCGGCCGGCAGCCTGACTAGCGCGGCCCCCTGCGGCCGCGGACGAATCGAAGGTGCCTGACGGCCCGTCGAACCCCGGCGGGCCGGACCGCGCGGCATCGGTCTCGAGTGACCGTCGGCCAGGGTGCCTGGTCGATCCGGCTGGTGGTCGCCCGGGCCCGCTTCCGGATGGCCGAATGACTGGCGCAAGCTGGGGCGCTCTATCTCGAGCGCCGGACGCCTGACTCGTTCGAGTCTACGGCCCGCCCTTGCGTCGGCCGAGTCGGCGGATGGTCCAGATGGGTCCGAGCACCACGCTCATCACGAGGACGACGAACATCGCCAAGCCGAGCACGCTGTTGGCAGTGTCGCCGAGCGACAGCCGGACCTCAACGAAGCTGACGGCGACGAGGACGACCACCGAGGCAACGAGCCAGCCGATCACGACAAGGACGTCCCGACCGACCTCCACGAGGA
>JAPVSP010000370.1:0-6671 GCA_047519685.1 Chloroflexota bacterium | reverse complement strand
GGCTCGGTGTCGCGGAGCGCCGACAGCTCGGGGAAGAGCGTCGCCTCGGACAGCTCCGGGATGTCGCACTCGCGGATGCAGGCCAGGATGCGAAAGACCTTCGGCTCGACGATCCGGTAGAAGACGCGGGATCCGTCTCGCCGGGCATCGACGACGCCGTGCGCACGGAGGATCGCCAGCTGCTGGCTGACGGTCGCCTGGCTCGTGCCGGCGGTCTCCTGGAGCTCGGCGACGTTGCGCTCGCCGCCTTCCAGGAGCTCCACGAGGCGCAGACGGAGCGGATGGCCGAGCACCTTGATCACCCGAGCGGCGCGATCGAGCACGGCCTCGTCGATCAGTCGGACGGCGACATCGTAGGTCATGGCATCCATCCTGCGGGAGCGTTTCGACCCGAGTCCGCCAGCGCGCGGCCTGGCGGTCCATCGAGGCGTTCGCTCCGCTCCGATCCTCCCATCGAGCTCATCGTTGACACCGGCGCCCGGCGGGAGTATATACGGGCATCGGCATATCGCAATATCCCTCGAGATCGGGACGGATGGCCCTTGCCAGGGCGTCCCACGGCGGCCCCATCGCCTGGAGGGCGAGATGACAGAGCAGGTTGTCGCGGATCGCACGCTCGACTGCAAGGGGCTCCTCTGCCCGATGCCGATCGTGAAGCTCTCCAAGGCGGTCAAGGAGATGTCCGCCGACGAGGTCGTGCTCATGGAGGCCACGGACCCCGGCGCCGTCCCGGACGTCGCGGCCTGGTCGAAGCAGACCGGCAACCCGATCGTGGCCCAGGACAGGGACGGCGGGGTCATGCGCTTCTGGATCCGCAAGGCATGATCACCGGGTCCGCCCGGTAGCGCGCGAAGCGTCCCATCGATGCCGCGTCTCCTGTACGTCCACACCGGCGGCGTCAACACGCCCGAGCGGAGCGCCACGCCGATCTACCTGGCGACCACGGCCGCGGCCATGGACATCGAGGTCGGGATCTACTTCACGGTCAACGGCCCGACCCTCCTCCGCAAGGGGACCCCCGAGAGCCTCATCGTCCCCAAGTACGACGGGCAGGGCGCGCCGCTCCGCCACTTCATCGACCAGGCCCTGGACCTCGGGGTGAAGTTCTACGTCTGCCAGCCCAGCCTCGACCTCCACGGCCTCAAGCACGAGGACCTCATCGATGGGGTGGAGATGATCGGCGGCGCCGCGTTCAACGACATGGCCCTCGAGGCCGACCGCGTCATCTGCTTCTGACGAGAAGGCCGATGCTGCAGGCGCGCTACGAGGACGTCCCGCTCGAGACCAAGCAGCGCCTGTTCGAGGAGGTCAGGGCCGACATCCGCTTCCCGGATTACCTGTATGGCTGCTACGAGTGCGGGATCTGCGTCGCCGCCTGCCCGTCGGCCCGGTTCTACGACTTCTCGCCGCGGAAGATCGCCCAGGCGGCGGCGCGCCAGGACCTGCCGATGTTCTACGAGCAGCTCAACGACGACATCTGGAACTGCTCGCAGTGCTTCAGCTGTCTCCGTTGTCCGCGCGGCAACAACCCGGGCGGGCTGATCACGATCATGCGCGAGGTGGCCATCAACAACGGCCTCACCTCGGCCCGGCAGGCGCTCGAGGGCTACGGGCGGGTGGTCTACAAGATCATGTCGACCGGGACGCAGGTCTCACCGGACATGCTCCAGCCGAACGCCTTCCCGGACTGGGGGCCGCATGTCGGCGAGATCTCGGAGAACCTCGAGCTGTGGCGCCGGGCCCTGCCCCCCGAGACCCTCCACACGACCACGACGGCCTGGGAGATCACCGACAAGACACTCACCGAGCTCTACCTGATCTGGCACATGACGGGCGTGATGGACATGATCAAGGAGGTCGACGCAGGGCTCCACATGATCCTCACCGACGTCATGGAGGAGCTGCTCGAGGAGGCCGGCTACTCGGCCGACTGACGAGCCCTAGGAGATCCGCCGATGCCGATCCCGCTGACCGTCCTGGAGGACCGCCGCCAGACGCGTGACGCCCGGGGTGCGATGTCCCCGCCGACCGAGGACATCCGCGAGAAGGTCTTCGAGCTCGAGGCGCGCGGCGAGTGGATCGTCCAGCGCGTCCCCGACCCGTGGGTGCCCGTGACCACGAAGTACGGGCGGACCAAGAAGATCCCGATCGAGAAGAGCTGGCATCACAAGTCATGCGGCCAGTGCGGCCACATCCCGGGCTACTCGACGTCGATCTTCTGGCTCCATCGCAAGCTCGGCCTCGACTATGACGATCCGAAGGACCAGACCTCCTGCACGGCCTGGAACTACTACGCCTCGGCGACCTCGAACGTCGGCGCCCAGGCGGCCGTGGCGATGCGCAACTTCGGCGCCGCCTACGAGAGCGGCTACTTCCCCCAGATCCACTGCGGCACGTCGTACGGGCACTACAAGGAGGTCCGCGAACAGCTCGTCGAGCATGCCGACCTGCGCGACGAGGTGCGCCGGATCTGCGACAAGCTCGGCAAGCCGTTCGTCATGCCCGAGGAGATCGTCCACTACTCCGAGTGGGTCTACGCCCTGCGCGACGAGTTCGCCAAGCGCCGCGTCCTGGACCTCTCCTCGATCGACGTCACGGTCCACCCCGCCTGCCACTACCACAAGCTGGTCGTCGAGGACGCGATCTACGACGCAGACGTCTACGGCGGGCAGCGGACCGCCGTCGTCTCGGCGGTCGTGACGGCCCTCGGGGCGAACGTCAAGGACTACAGCACCTGGTTCGACTGCTGCGGGTTCGGCTTCCGGCACATCCTCGTCCAGCGGGACTTCACGCGGTCCTTCGCGACGCTCCGCAAGATCGAGGTGATGCGCGAGGAGGCGAACCCGGACGTCGTCCTCACCCACGACACGGGCTGCGTCACGACCCTCGACCAGAGCCAGTTCGCGGCCCGGGCCCACAACGTCAACGTCGGCGTCCCGGTCATGTCCGAGGCCCAGTTCGCGGCGCTCGCGATGGGCGCTCACCCATACCGGGTCGCGCAGCTCCACTGGCACAACACGGAGTACCGCCCGCTGCTCGAGAAGATGGGCATCGACTGGCGCGAGCGCTGGCGCGAGTTCGAGGACGACCTCGAGCGGCTCAAGAAGGGCGAGGCGCAGTTCCTGACCTGGGAGGACGCCGATGCCTGATCGCGTGCTCGTCGTGGGTGGCGGGCCGGCCGGCATGGAGGCCGCCCGCGCCATCGCCGAGCTCGGCGGCCGGGTCGTCCTGGTCGAGCGCCGCGAGGTCCTCGGCGGCACGCCGGACGAGTCCAACTACGCCGCGCTCACCCCGAACCTCGGCTCGGCCCAGGAGGCGCTGGAGCGCCTGCGCGCCGGGGTGGACGACCCGAACGTGGAGGTCCGGCTGCGAACGCAGGTGGCGGCCTGCTCCGGCTCCGTCGGCGACTTCAGCGTCTCCCTCGCGGCCGCGGACGGGACGACGGACGACGTCCAGGTGGGGGCGATCGTCGTCGCGACCGGCTTCCAGCACTTCGATCCGGGCCGCGAGACGCAGATGTACGGCTACTACGAGTTCCCCGACGTCATCACGCTGCCCGACGCCGAGAAGATGCTCAAGGAGCACCACTTCGTCCGACCCTCGACGGGCGAGGCGCCCCGCAACGTCGCGTTCATCCAGTGCGTCGGCTCGCGCGACCGGCGCCTGGGCAACGAGTACTGCTCGAAGGTCTGCTGCGGCGTCGCGTCCAAGGAGGCGATCGAGATCCGGCGCCTCCTGCCCGACTGCAAGGTCTACATCTTCTACATCGACATGCGGATGTACGGCTACTGGGAGAACGAGATCTACTGGCCGGCCCAGGAGCAGTACAACGTCAACTACATCCGCGGCATCGTCACCGAGATCGTCAGGAAGGGCGACCGCCTGCTGATGAAGGGCGAGGACACGACCATGGGCCGGCCCCTCGAGGTCCTCATGGACGTGATCGTCCTGTCGGTCGGGATGGAGCCCAGCCGCGGCACCCGCGACGTCGCCGGGGCCCTCGGGCTCGCCCAGAACAAGTACGGCTTCATCGCCACGCCGGGCGAGCCGATGGACCCGGTCTCGACCAGCGTCCCGGGGGTCTTCGTGGCGGGCGCGGCGGCGGGTCCCAAGGACCTCGAGGACACCGCCGCCATGGCCGGCTCGGCCGCGGCCCGGGCGCTCGCCGCCATCCGGCGAGCGAGCCCGGAGCGAGTGAGCGGCCTCCCGTGACGGAGGCGCTCCGGCTCGGCGGCGAGCCGGTCGGTGCCGGCGTGCGAGGCGAGGTCGACGCACCGAGCGCCGTCGAGTTCATGCGCGAGGCGCTCATCAAGATCGACGAGGGCCAGATCGGCACGATCGCCGAGCAGCTCATCCACAAGCGGGCGATCCTCGCCCCGTACCTGGCCGAGGACGCGCTCGCCGGTGGCACGGCCGAGGCGGTGCGGCCGATCCTGGCCCGGGTCTTCGCGACCCGACGTCGCGCGGACTCGCTGATCGTGCACGTCGGGGGTCCGGTGCTGGCGCGGGCCATCCGGGACCTGCTCTACCGGCCGGGACGGATCGAACGGCGATTCCGCGACTTCGACGACGCGCTGGCGGCGATCGAGCCGCCGATCCGCCGCGACCTCGCCGGGGAGTGCCTCCACTTCGCCGATCCGGACCGCCACTGGCTCTGGTCGCGCTGGATGTGGGACCCGGCGACCGCCACCGGCGCCCTGCCGCTCGTGATGGTCGACTCGTTCGACTTCGGCGGGTCCGACGCCGGTGCGGTCTACCTGCGCGTCGGCGCCGCGACCGCCGCCGTGCACGCCGTCGCCGACGACCTCGGCTTCAAGCGGATGCGCGCCAACCCGTTCGTGGTCGACGTCTACCTGGCCGCGATCTACGGCGTCTACCTCTACACCGTGACCCGGCTGCGCATGACCCAGGAGTTCAACCGGATCATCCCGCAGCTGCCGGACCTCGTCCGGCGGCTGCTCGGCGTGTACCGGCTGGAGGCGTGACGTCCCGATGAGCCAGCAGCCGCCGATCAGGGTCGAGCCGCTCGTCAAGGTCGACCGGGTCCTGGAGAAGGAGCACGCCGTCATCGACGGCATCGATGTCTCCGGGCGCTGGAACCGCATGTTCACCGAGCGGGCCATCACCGAGTACCCGACCGAGGCGATGGACTGGGTGACCAGCCTCGCCGGCGGCGAATCCCTGCGGAACTGCTACCAGTGCGGGAAGTGCGTCCCGGTCTGTCCGGTCCAGCACGTCGGCGACTACGGGCCGCGCAAGCTCCACCAGAAGGTCCTGCGGGGCAACGACCTGCTCGAGGACCCCGACCTCTGGCTCTGCACGACCTGCGGCGCCTGCTACCGGGTCTGCCCGAAGGAGGTCGACCCGCTCCGGATCATGCCGGCCATCCGCGAGCAGGCCGTCCTCGACGGCAACGTGCCCGCCGAGCTGGCGAAGGCGTTCGAGAACCTCCAGCGCCAGGGCAATCCACTCGGCGAGGCCGCCCGCAAGCGGGCCGACTGGATCGCCGAGGCGGGCGTCCCGGTCCCGGTCATCTCGGAGCTCGGGCGCCCGGTCGACGTCCTCTGGTACGTCTCGGACTACACCTCCTATCACCCGCGCGGCAAGGACGCGGCGCGGGCGATGGCCCGGGTCCTGAACGCGCTCGGGGTGGACTTCGCGATCCTCGGCAACGAGGAGCGGTCCGACGCCGATTCCGCCCGGCTGGCCGGAGAGACCGGCCTCTTCGAGATGCTCGCCGAGCAGAACATCAAGACGCTCCGCAAGTACCAGTTCAAGCGGATCGTCGTCATGGACCCCCACGCGTACAACGCGTTCAAGAACCACTATCCGCGCCTCGGTGGCTCCTGGGAGGTCCTCCACTACACCCAGTTCCTCGCGCCGCTCGTCGACCGGATCGAGTTCCGCTCGCGGGTGGAGGTCGACGTCACCTATCACGACCCCTGCTATCTCGGCCGCAACAATGGCGAGTTCGACGCGCCGCGGCGCCTGCTCGAGGCGATCCCCGGGGTCCGCCTCGCCGAGATGCCGCATAACCGGAAGAACGGCTACTGCTGCGGCGGCGGCGGCGGCGGGATGTGGCTCGACGGCTTCGTCGCCGGCCACGTCTCCGAGCGGCTGTCCGAGCGGCGCGTCCGCGAGGCCGTCGAGACGGTCGGCACCGACGGCAGCGGTGTGCTGTCCGTGGCCTGCCCGTACGAGCCGTCGAGATTCGAGGATGCGATCAAGTCGACGGGCAACGACGGCCGGCTGGTCGTCCGCGACATCGTCGAGCTCATCGACCAGGCGATGCAGCCGCCCCCGAGCTGATCCGCCGCGTCACCAGGCCACTCCAGAGGAGCACGGATGGAACTCGTCGTCCTGCTGAAGCAGGTCCCCGACCTCGCCGAGGAGCTCGAGGTCGACGCTTCGGGCACCGACCTCGCCCGCGACTGGCTGAGCTACGTCACGAGCGAGTGGGACGAGTACGCCCTCGAGGAGGCGCTCCAGCTCAAGGAGGAGAGCGGCGGCACGGTCACCTGCCTCGCGCTCGACACGGGGTCGGTCGACGAGCTGCTGGCCACCTGCCTGGCCCGCGGCGCCGACCGCGTCGTCAAGGTCGGCTCGTTCGAGCGCCAGCCCGATTCCCACAGCGCGGCGAAGGCGTTCGCCGCGGCCCTGCGCCAGCTGCC